>NZ_JBBMFP010000006.1:0-260718 GCF_040095955.1 Blautia caccae
CATCTGAATGTATTATGTCACATCACTAAAAGAAAGGAAAATGTGATGTTTTAGCTTCTATAAACATCATACAAGAAGGAAATGATTTATCTTGATAATGCGGCTACTACACTGCATAAACCCCCGGAGGTGGCAGAGGCAGTGCTGCAGGCTATGATGCATATGGGAAACAGCGGCAGGGGCGCCCATGAGGAGGCACTCACAGCTTCCAGAAGGATTTATGAAACCAGGGAGATCCTGGCAGGGATGTTTCACTGTCCGCAGGCTCAGAATGTTGTATTTACCCTAAACTCTACAGAGGCATTAAATACTGCAATACAGGGTTTGATCGGACCCGGAGAGCATGTTGTCACGACAGATCTGGAGCATAATTCTGTTCTCAGACCCCTCTATCGGCTGGAACAGGAAAAGGGTATCCGGCTTTCTTTTGCAGAATCAGACACAAGGGGATGTATTGACTATGACCGGTTGGAGCTTCTTGTAAAAGATAACGCAAAAGCTATCGTCTGTACACACGGCTCAAATCTTACAGGTAATTTAGTCGATATTGCCAGAGTCGGTAAAATCGCAGATACATACGGCGCACTTTTTATTTTGGACGCTTCCCAGACTGCAGGTGTGTTCCCCATTGACATGCAGGAAATGCACATTGATGTGTTGTGTTTTACCGGACATAAGAGTCTCTTCGGCCCTCAGGGGACAGGCGGACTGGCTGTGTGCGGTGACTTGGAGATCAGACCTTTAAAAGTGGGAGGAAGCGGAATCCGGACCTTTGACAGGATACATCCGAAAGAACTGCCGACAGGCCTTGAGGCGGGTACTCTGAACGGACATGGGATCGCCGGTTTAGGCGCCGGCGCCGCATTTATTGAAAAAACCGGGATGGACCGTATTTTCAGACATGAGCAGAGACTTACCCGAACCTTTTATGAGGGGGTAAAGGATATAGATGGCGTAACGATATACGGGGACTTTTCCACGTGGATGCGCGCTCCTATTGTAGCTCTGAATATTTGGGATTATGATTCGTCAGAAGTCAGTGATGAACTGTCCCAGGTCTATGATATTGCCACCAGGCCCGGAGCACACTGTGCCCCCAGACTGCATCAGGCACTGGGAACAGTCGAACAGGGCGCTGTACGGTTCAGTTTTTCCTATTACAACACAGAGGAGGAAGTGCAGGCAGCCATTGATGCTGTCAGAAAAATTGCTTCGGAATAAAATACAGTATTTGCCCAGGATCTGTCATAATAGCGATATATAACACCAGATTTCTTCAATCACAGGCGCAATGATGCCCACTTGCAGCAGACTTGTGATTGGCGACGCTCTCAATGTCCGGATGGTTTCCTGATAAACCCGTTCACTCGCAGGAAATATGCTTTCAAATACAGGGTCAAGGCCATTAGCTTCCATTTTCACCTGTCCCTTTTTATCAGATATTCCATCAGCCCGCCTGCCAGGACTCCGGCAGTATAACACACAAGATCACTCCATAAAAAACCAAACCCCAATACCAGACCGCCCAAAGTGGTATGGCGCAGTGCGTTGATCCAATCTGCCTGGTATAACTGAGAAAATTCTATGGCGTAGGAAAGCAGAAGCGCTGCGGCCATCACCTTTCCTGTGGACATTTTTACAAATAGAAATCCAATCCCCCAGAATACCATCAATGCCCAGAGAGTATCCCCCGCATAATCCCTGACAAATGCCGGAAGATAAGAACCGAATTTTCTTGATGAAAGGCCGAGTATCATGGTCACTATGATCCATATCAAATATGTGATCCTGTTTCGTTCTGCTTCTTTATTTTCCTGCATTGCTCCACTCCTGCCGTTATTTTTCCGCGGTCAGAAGAAAAGACAGCGGTAATCCTTTTTTATCATATGCCTCAGTCAAGCCCACATCATAATCGAACTCCTCCAGCTTCAGCACGCGCATCCCTGCACAGCTTACCCCACTGATAATATCAGCCATTGTATGGGAAAAGCTGGTGAAGGTTTTGGATTTGTATGTCTCTGACATATATCCCATCCCTTCATTCTCTTTCCATGGCTCTTTTCTGAAATAAGAATACGTTGTTTTATTCAAATGTTTCTCATCAAATTCCGGTTCCCCCGGCAATGGCAGCATGTTCATCACCGGATGGAAATCATGGACTAACAGGATTCCCCCTGTCTTTAAGCAGTCTGACACTTTCCGAAAAAGCGGTTTTAGGTCCTCAAACCACGTCAGCGCTCCAATGGTAAACAAAATAAAATCAAACTGACCATTGTATGTTTCAGGAATCTCCAGTATATTGCATGAGACAAAACGGCAGTTGTCCATGCCGGCCTTCTCCGCGGTGTCTCTTGCCTGCTCTATAATATTTTCGGCAATATCAAACCCCACCGCATTTTTGGCCCCAAGCTGCATCAGGGACAGCAGTTCCCGTCCGTTGTTGCAGCAAAACTGGGATATGGTTTTCTCTTTAAAATCTATTTGTTCCAGTTCTTTTATAACATCCGGACAGAAAAACGGCAGCCTCTCATGCATTAATTTTACATGGTTTTCCTCTCCCCAGCCGGGATGCCTGTGCTCAAAGGCTTCCTCCCATGCCGCTTTATTTCCGCTGATATAATTTACGGATGTATCCGCTCTATGTTTTTCCCGATGTGCTGTAATGATTGTCCAACTGCCGGCGTTAACCGTAATGACGCAGCCATCAGCGCTTACATACCAGTTCTTTCCTTTTCTGGTGATAACAGCATGGGGCGACCTTATTTTTTCTTTGCACCATGCAGTCACCTGATCCGTATCCAGGGCAAGATTCCTTCTGATTCGCATTGCCCCTAACTCTGTTGTATGCAGTTTATCCAGATGATCCGTCAGTCTGTTTCTTCTCTCATTTTCCATAGTCACTCCATATCTGCAAAACGCTGCGGACAGCTCTGCCGTTCGCTGATATTTCCCTGGCAGCCGGTTCCATACCCCGGCAGGCAGAGATATTCATGCAGGGCCCCGAAGGGCCCCACTTTCAAAGCTTCTCTATACAGCCGGATTGAATGGCCTGCAGATTCTGCATGATCCTTTCTTTCGGCCAATCCCACCACCTTAAGTCAAGCAGTGCCTGAACGGTTTCCTCCGAGAAACGTTTTCGTATAGGTTTCGCAGGTATCCCCCCTACGATCGTATAGGGCGGAACGTCCTTTGTCACCACTGCCCTGGTCCCTATGATTGCCCCGTCACCGATGGTTACGCCGGCCATTACAACAGCCTCGTAACCAATCCACACATCACTGCCGATCACAATATCTCCCTTGTTGTCCCAGGAATCCGTTACATTCTTTTTATCCAGCTCCCACTCCTCAAAGAAAAGAGGAAACGGGTATGTGGACAACGAACGGAATGTGTGGTTAGCACTGTTAAACAAAAATTTTGCGCCGCAGGCAATGGAGCAGAATTTCCCGATGATAAGCTTATCCCTGTTGATGGGATAATGGTATAATACGTTATTTTTCTCAAACAGCACCGGGTCATTGACAAAATCGTTATACATCGTGTATTCCCCAACCGTTATATTGGGATCATGGATCACGTTCTTTAAATAAATCGTCTGTTTATCGCCTGTTCTGGGATAAATTTCTTTCTCCGGAATAGTCATAAAAAATCCTCCTGTAATCACAATTTGGTTTATCAGCTATTCCGGCTGCTGCAATACAACGTTTCACCGCACCTCACCTCTTCTCTAGTCGTTCCAGCTATTGGCGTCCTTAGGCACTGCGGAAGCATAATATCCCAGTTTGTGAAACTGGAACCATTCCACTATCTTCTCCTCCGGTGCCGCTTCTAAAGCGAGCAGTACCTCTTTTGCAAACTCCAGCGCTGCTGTGCCGTTGGCGGTAACCACATTTTTATGGCTCACAGCTTGTTTTGCAATGTAATTAGCATCCCCTGTATATGCCTCACCTGCCCATTGTTTTAAGTCATTTAAATCATTGCTTGTGTGTTCAACGTGGTTCAAAAGGCCAATGGTTCCCAGAAAAGCTGATGCGTCACATATTGCACCAAGAACCTTTCCCTTTTCAAAGCACTGTTTTGCCAGAGGTGCGATTTTCCCGGCCTCTGCATTTCTCCAGGACATGCCTCCAACCAGAATGACAGCTTCATAATCCTCCGGCACTGAGTAGATATCATAATCCGGTACCACATGAAAACCGCCGATGGATGCCACCCTGTCTGTTGTCAGGGATACTGTCTTTGCCTCATATTTTCCCTGTCCCAGCATATAGAGCGCTGATGCCAGGTAGGCTGATTCCCAATCCGCATACTGCTCCAGTATTACAAATAAAATTGTTTTTTTCATCCTTCTTTTCCCTTCTCTGACTGCGCCTGTTCCTCATGAAACAAAAAGACGGCTTTTTTGAGCATATCCCACACCTCTTCTTTGGGTGCTGTGATTTGTCCTGTGGCAATATAAGAGGCCAGACCGTGTGTGTAGATTATCATATTATGAAAAAACTGGCTGGTCTTTTCTTCCGGTATCTGCAGATCAACTGTGATCTGCTGTATCATCTCTTTTTTCTCATCCGTATTTACAAGTTGTTTAAATCCGATTCCACGGTTTCCGCTTCCGCCGTTCATAAACAGATACTGGAAAAGATTAGGTTCATCAAATGCCATCTCTATGTAAGCCCTGCCCACATGAAAGAAGGCATCCATCCCCTGTTTCCCGCCTCTGTACATTTTCTCATTGGCATAGTTCAAAGCAAATTCTGCCAGCGCTCTGCGCAGTGTCTCCATATTGCCAAAATGCCAGGAAATGGGCTGTGTGGAACAGCCAATCTCCTCCGCAATACTTTTAATGTTCAAGCTGGAATACCCATCCCGGATCAGTTTCCTCAGGGCGGCTTTCAATATGGCTTCTTTTGGGATTTGTGTCCGCGGCAATCTCTCACCTTCTCTAAAAATGTATTTATATAAATCCGTTTATGTTAAAATCTATTTTCATTATATCCCATCTTTCGGTTTTGTCAATCCATTTGGGCCATACATCGTCTATGCCAAAAGAGGACTGCGCACACTTCTCAGTGCCACTGTCCTCTTTTAGCAGAAACTTTATAATAATTCTAATATCTAATCTTCTGTGCAGATGATCTTAACATCATATTTTGAAAGCATCTCGCCGCTTTTCACACATTCCCCTGTCAGCACATCTGTGTTTCCCACAAAGCAGGAGGGAATTTCAAAATCTTCATCCTTAAAATTGATCACAAAATAATATCTCTGTCCGTCTCTCTTCCTGCAGGTGATTTCAAGACCTGTCTTCTCTTCCACAACCGGTTTAACGCTTACATCTTCTGCTGCCATGTCAAGGACCTTCGCAAGCCCCCGGCAGTCCATTTCTGTTCCGATGTAATATACGAATCCGTCCCCGAACAGATTCCTGGTCACTGCCGGGCTCTCTGCATAGAAATCTTTTCCATAACGGCCGATGCATTCTGCCCCTCTCAGATGTATGATATCACATACCAATCTGCCGGGCACACTGACACCATCGTCAAAGATCACCGTATTTTCCTGCTCCGGTGCCAGGGCGTCAATCTCTTCCACCCACACTCCGGCCATTTTGCTCAGAACTCCGGGATAGCCGCCGAGATATACGTTATCCGACTGGTCCACGATTCCGCTCATATATGTAGTGACCAGAACGCCGCCTTTGCTTACGAAATCCTCCAGGGCTTCCTGCATACCGGCTTTCACCATGTAAAGAACAGGCGCTACAACCATTTTATACCTGCTAAAATCCGCGTCAAAGGGTATCATATTGACAGGAATATTGCGCTCATAAAAATACCGGTAATACTGGTGGATCTGGTCTACATATGTCAGATCCACATTCGGTCCGCTGGTATATTCCAATGCCCAGTAGTTATCCCAGTCAAAGACAATGCCCACCTCTGCCTCATTGACGGAATCCAGTGTCCGGTCTCCCAGCATCTCCAGTTCCTGTCCGAGCTGCTGTACCTCTCTGAACACTCTCGTATCCTCTGTACCCACATGGGCAATGACTGCCCCGTGGAACTTTTCACATCCGCCAACGCTTCTGCGAAGCTGGAAAAACTGGATGGTATCCGCACCATGGGCAATGGTCTGATAACTCTGGGCCCGCATCTGTCCCGGCCTTTTCAGGGAATTATATGGCTGCCAGTTCTGCTGGCTCGGTGTCTGCTCCATCAGCATAAAAGATTCATCCTTCAGACCGCGCATGAGATCATGGCACATAGCGGTCTGACTCCATGGTGTGTCATAGCTGGGATAATTATCCCAGGACACGACATCCATCTCTTTTGCCCATTTGAAATAGTCCAGCCCCTTGTAGGTTCCCATGAGATTCGTGGTGATCGGAGTCTCTTTATCATAACAGCGTACCGCATCCCGCTCCATCACATAATTACCCAGCATGCTGTCTGACATAAATCTGCGGTAATCCACAGAGATCCCCGCAAATGCCGTCTTATCGCTCCCCAGCCCTTCACTCAGCGCATTAGGCAGTACGATCTCATCCCAGTCATAAATGGTATGTCCCCAGAATTCCAGATTCCACGCTTTATTCAGAGCTTCTATGGTTCCATACTTTTTCCTCAGCCAGACGCGGAATGCCTTTTCACAATTCTCGCAGTAACATTCGCCGCCGTATTCATTATTAATATGCCAGCACGCAATATGTTCATTGCTTCCGTATCTCTTTGCCAGTTCTTTTGCAAGCGCCTCCGCATACTTCTGATAGACCGGAGAATTCGGGCACGCATTGTGCCTCTGTCCGAATTTGTGATGCCTTCCCTCATAGTCTGTTCTTGCAACTTCAGGATACCGCTTCACCATCCATGCGGGAAGCGCAGCCGTGGATGTGGCAAGCACAATGTCATAATTCTCCCGGCTCAGCATCTCCACAATCTCGTCCAGTTCACTGAAGTCATAGACTTCCTCTGAGGGCTGGATCTTTGCCCAGGAAAATACATTGATGGTGGCGCTGTTGATCCGCGCATCCTTAAATATCCTCATATCCTCCTGCCAGATATCCTTTGGCCACTGGTTTGGATTATAATCCCCGCCGTATAAAATTCTTTTAAATTTACCTTTCATGTCACCTGTCTCCTTATTTCTGCTTGTAACAATTCAGACAAGCTGAACCGTTACTTCTGCTTTCTCTTACGGTTAGTTTAATTATATTATAGATAGACAAAGGATTGTGTAATATGTTAAGCTAAATAATATAACATTTTGAAACAGGTGAGAACAATGCCGATTTATTTTAGAAATACACCGGTCAGCGAACCGTTTACTTTTGATTCCATAGGAAACCACTGGGTACAGGAACACACTTCCCGTCCCAAGGGCTATCCGCTCTGCCACTATCTCCAGTCCGAAAAGGGAAGCGGCAGAATCACCATACAGGGAAAGGAATACCTTCTGCTGGAGGGAGAAGGTGTATTGATCACGCCGTTCATCCAGCATTCCTATGGAAAGGAGACAGAGGAATGGCTCACCCTGTTTGCCACCTTTACAGGGACTATTGAAAGCAGCATTCCCAGACTTTTAGGAAACAGGCCGTTTATCTTTATCGGAAAGGAGCAGGGCGCCGAGATAGCGTCTTTTATTTCCGGCATAGTAAAGAAATATGAGAACCCGCCCATGGATGTCAAAGCCTTATCTGCAGACTGCTATCGGCTCCTGATGTTTCTTGCAGACGGTATCTATACCCATGATCTACTGGAAGATTCCCTGTATCAGAGGTATGTGGCCCCGGTGATACGGGAAATCGAAACAAATTATCATTCCGAGCTGACCGTACAGAAACTCAGCCGCCAGGTATACATCTCGCCCCAGTACCTGTCACGGCTGTTCCACCGTTTTCTGGGATGCTCCGCTTATGAATACCTGACTATTTACAGGATCAACAAGGCCAAGGAGTATCTGCTCACAAATCCGCGTATGGAAGTGCAGGATATTGCGCATAAGGTGGGGTTTGCGGATGCGAGCCATTTTATCTCTATCTTCAGGAAAATAACCGGGGTCACGCCTTTGGGGTTTCGGAAGCTTAACTGATCAGCATCCTTCTGATCGTACCGCTTTTTTCTGTTCAAGTATAATTTTGCCCACGCCAAAAGGCTGAAATGAATAGGAATCTGTCCAGGTATCCTCAAAATCTATATCCGGGCTTACTACATGATCCTCATATCCCCGAATACCTTTAAAGGTGTTGGGTCCCACAAAGCACACTTCCCCTTTTCAGTGATGGTGAGGGCCTAAAAGATTCCTGTTGGTGCCATACAGTATTACCTCCACATGATTTTTCCCCTCTCTCAGCATTGGAGTAAGCTTCACCCTGAAAGGAGACATATAAAGCAGTTCAGAATGCCCGTTGCATCGAATCAAAACGGCTGCTGCCCTCAGGTCAGAAAATTTCAGATACTGTATGCATTCCTCCATCTTATCAATCTCAAGCACGGTCTTCAGATTTCCTCTGTAAAACCAGCATCCCTGAGTAGTTACGTTCTGGAATCCTGAAATTTCTTTTCTGTCCCTTAGACTAAAAGTACAGCGCTTTACTTGTATATATGCCGGCTTTTGAACAGGCAGTGCCTGCGGCTGGACCCAGAAGTCTCCCAGTATATAAATGGCCTCCGGTTCAACCGGATAAAAAAATCTGTTTACTTCCGTCTCAAACAGTCCGTCCACGTCCCTGACTTCCTCTGACGGGATACGGTAAGCTGCTTTTACTGTATTCCATCCCTCTTTCAATTTTCCCTCCAGAGAATATTCATGGATTTTTTCGTCCATATACCAGTCTGCTCTGGATGAGGTGATTTCAGTTCCGTTGCACCACACTCCTATACAGTCATCATCTTCTACTGCTGCCTGAAGCGTAACAGGATGTTCCATTTCATTATGGAAACTGTAACGAATATAAAACTTATCTGCCTTTTCCTCTGCTGCCCTGCGGTATAATTCAGGATGCATTTTTACCATCGGCATTTCTTCTGAATAGATTTTATCGTCAAAAGAGAAAGCCGCATAGTCCAGAGTCAGGGCATTTCTTCCGGACAGCTTCCAGTTTCCTCTGAGGCTGCAGGTATACATTTCTTCCGGCTCCCTGTAATGTGACATCCCTTCCACGGCTTCCAGAAGTATGGACTGTCTGCCTTCCATCTGGAAATACACCATGGAATCTCCGCCGCTGTACTGCACCTCCATAAAAGTTCTGGCCTCAGTCTCCGGATTTATTTCGCAAACCTTTTGCTGTCCGGATATCTTTAGCATCAGCTTCCTTACGCTGTCCTGATGACGGTTCCATATATAAATATATTTTTTTTCTGCCTGTTTTACCGATACACAAAGGTCTTTCGCTATATGAAGTCCTTCTTTCTCAAAGACAACCATATCCCTTTTACTGTGTAATGCTGCGAAGCATTTATCCCAAAATCCTCTTCTATTTTGAATGACATGACAATCTTTGGCCCATGTCATATCAGCAGGCCCGCATTTTGGTAGTTCCCCTGTAAACAAGACAGTTCCGCCCTGGCTCCTGAATTTTTTAAGGAGACATACCGTATTTTCTTCCAATATCAGGCACTTTGGTACAATTACGGTATGATAAACACATTTGCCAACTATAAATTTCCCGTCTTCCACTGCTCCGCAGTCACGTATGATTTCTTCATCACCAATATCATACCCTACCTGAATATCCATCAAATTCTCCAAGAGGCTGCGGTAGGAAGCCGCATACTCTTGTTCCGCCTCTGATCTTCGTTCCCTGTGGAGCAGATATATGGATTTTAAAGGACTCAATACCAATGTATCCTCAGTCCATTCTCCTTTTTCCATAAAATAGCCTATGCCTTCCATCCAATGAGCAACATGATGAAACTGCTCCCACCAGGGTTCCTGATAAGAATAAAAGGCAGGATAATCTCTTTTTCTGATTCCCTTCATTGTGTGGGCACCTATATGCAATACAGGGATATTGATCCCTGAGGCTGCCTGCCAGCCCCAGATATAACACATCTCCTCAAAAGTAATATTCCACCCCGCACAGCCAAAAGTCTCGGAAAGCACTTTATTTCTCCCATACTGCTTTGCCGCACTGGTAACCTGCTTTGTCAGGAGCACAGAGGTGATTCTCTTTCCCAAATGGTCAATGCCCGGCTGCTGCATATACTTATATTTTGGCATCACGCCTGCCGTGCTCTGCATTTGCTGGATATAGCTGTCCTCCCCCGGAAAATGTCCCGTAAACTTCACATGATTTTTTTCGCACCAGTCATAAATCTGCCGTGCAAAATGAAATTCCATCATCTCCTGCACCGTATCCCAGTAATCTTTCCGGAATTTCCCCGTTTCCGGGGATTCTGTTTCCAAAAAAAGATACATGGACTTTAAAAAGGAATACCCATTTCGTTTCCGGAAATATTCTTCCAATTCATCACTGTAAGGAAACCCATGCAGGTCATACTGCGGTTCATCCGTAAAAAATCCGGGGACTACTGTACCGAAAAATTCACCCAGCTCCTCTTTATAACGTTCGTGTGTCACTTCCAGGAATTTTTCCGTAACTTTTTTAGACAGTAAATCCACATAATTCGGTTCTGTGACACAAACAAACAGCACATCCGCCTTTGCCGGCTCTGTAAAATCATAGCCGTGGGAAGTTTTTCGAAAGGACGCCAATATGCGGTGTCCTGCTGTTTCATCATCTGCTTTGCAGATTTTTATATACTTTGCCTGATATTCCTGTCCGCAGCCATTTACCAGACCGCCGGCAAAACCACTGGGCCATCCGTCTTCGTCATAAATCCAGGCCTCCATTCCCAGCTCTTCCGCCTTTTTCACGGCTGTCCGGCAGGCATGGAACCACTCTTTTGACAGATAGGAAGTCATAAGTCCGGCCCTGGAATGCATGAAAAATCCACGCAGGCCCTCCTCATGAAATTCCTCTATTCGGCGGCATATACTCTCGTCATCCATAAACTCATTCCATGCCCAGAAGCTAAGCGGTGCAAATTCTTTTCTTTCCATATATTTTCCTCTAACCTTTGACGGCTCCTCCTGTCAGGCCTTCCACAATTTTAGATGAGAACAGGAAATACAGCACAATGACAGGAATCAACGTGATAACTACGGCTGCCATGGATTCACTCATATATTTTGTGAACTGGCCGATATACTGATAGATAACTAATGTGAGGGTATTTGAAGTCTTCTTCCCAAGAAGCACCATGGGCATATAGAAATCGTTCCACTGAGAAATTGCTGTGATCAACGCAACCGTCATTACGACCGGTTTACATAACGGCGCAATAATCTGAAAAAAAATACGGAAGTCCCCTGCTCCGTCTATCCGCGCTGATTCTTCTAGTGCCACAGGAATCGTGTGGAAAAATTTCTGGAAAATAAAGCAGGCCATGGAAATACCTGAAGCATACACTAACATCATTCCAAAAATGTTGTTCAGAAGGCCGATTCTTTTCAAAATCAGAAACAGAGGCAGTACACTGACCTGTACCGGCACCATCATACCCATCAGAAAATATCCGCTCAGAAAATTTTTTCCTTTAAAATCAAATCTGGAAATTCCATAAGCGGTCAGTCCCGCCAGCAAAATGCAGCCCAGAGTGCCGCCTACCGTAAGCACCACACTATTTTTCAGATACAGTAGCAGGTTTGCTTCCTTCAGAACCCGGAAATAACTTTCCATAGTCAATTGTTTCGGAAATCCGACAAAATTAGTTACAATATCCCCTTTTGATTTCAGGGAATCCATCACTGTAATAGACAGTGCAAAAATAGTGATTCCGGTATATATCATCAGAATAATGGACAAGACCCATCTGACAACCCTGGCGCCCGGCGAAAGTATTTCTGTATTTTTCTCCTTTTTCATATCCATTCTCCTAATTGTCATATTCAAACTTTTTAAGGACTTTGTTTTGAATTGTCGTGATGATCAGCATGACAGCAAACATCACCACACAGATGGATGCTCCAAATCCAATTTCGGACTTACCATTCAAAGCACTGCCAAAAGTGTAACGGTAAAATACCAGATTCACAAAATCAAGAGAGCCGCTGACCCCGCCTTTTGCACCGCCCAGAATGAAGGGCAGGTCAAAGAGAGCCAGAGCCCAGATCGTGCTCATAGTGATGACCGACGCACAGGACGGCAGAGAAAGCGGAACCAGAATCCTTGTAAACCGCTGCCATTCCGTACAACCGTCAATCCTGCTGGCTTCCATGACATCTTTGGAGATATCCATAAAATTCGAGTAAAATATCATAACTCCCGAACCGGCTCCCTGCCATAGGATCAATAAGATCATCAGTTTGAAGGCCCAGTTCGGATCTCCGAACCATGCTCCCTGCAGATGCTCAAGACCAACCGCCTCAAGGAATTTATTCAGGAAACCTATATTGGGGTTAAAAATCAGAGTTGCAAAAAAGCTTATGATCGTTGTACTGATGACATATGGCATGAATATCATAAATTTCAGGTACTTGTAAGCCGGAATTTTGATAAAAAACAGATATGCCATCAAATACTGAAAAGGCGTGATAATAAGCCAAACACAGAGCAGATATTTTATATTGTTCCATAACGCATTAAAAAACACCGGTGAAAATCTCTCATCCGTAAAGATGGTGACAAAATTCTGAATCCCATTAAACTTCATTTCGCCCAACCCTGACCACTGGAAAAAACTCAGATAAAACACATAGATAATCGGCAGGATAATAAAGCAGGTATAAAAAATAAACCCGGGCAGGATAAATTTAACCTGTTTATGTCTTTTATTCATACATCCGTCTCCTTAAAAATACTGCCGGTTCTCTTTTGAGGACCGGCAGCACAGCCTTTACTGCATAACTTTGCTTATGTTGTCCATGAATTCTTCTACTGTAATGTCCCCTGAGAAAATTTTTGTAAAATCCTCGTCCCAGAGACTCACCGCCGTGCCGTCTGTTGAGTGGTTTACAAGAACAGACTGCCAGCTTGTATAAATATTGCCTGCGCCACTCTCTGAGATTTCTTTGGCAATTTCAGTGGAAGCCTCAATCTCGTCACTGGCAGACACTGCCCCCTGAGACTGGACCCAGACAGTCTGGGCATCCAGAGAAGCACAATAATTCATAAACGCAACAGCCGCCGCTTCATTTTCTGTTGCAGTATTGACTGAAAAACCATTTGCCGGTGTTCCTACCATACCTCTGATGCCTTCTTCTGATGGAATTTCAAACGCCCCGTAATTCAGATCCGGATTATTTTCACTGATCGTTGCCGCTTCCCAGGAACCTGCAATATCCATCACGGCCTCTCCGGAAGTAAACGCCAGTGTCTGGGCATTATTGTCTGCAACACCCAGCCAGTTATCTCCGAAATATCCCTTGTCTGCCCATTCCAGCATTTTATTTAATGCATCCGCTGCAGGCTTGTCCGTGGCTTTTACAGAATAGTCTGACAGCCCCTTGGTATATTCCACATCCATTGCAGAGAGAATCGGTTCAAAAGTAAACAGCAGGGAATAGACATTTACCCCTGACAAGGATATGGGAGTATACCCGGCCTTTTTGATCTTTTCCAGCAATTCTTCAAATTCACTGAATTTCTCCGGTACTTCCCAGCCGTTTTTCTCGAATATATCCTTGTTGTAATATACAGCTCTGGTATCCATAGTAAGCCACGGTACTGAATAATTTTTTCCATCTACCTCAGTCAGTTTCATTGCATCTTCACCAAAAAGACTGTAATCTACCTTATCCGTTAAATCCATACACACTTCGTTTGATACATAATCTTTCATATTTGCCGTAGCAGTTCCGTTTGTCCAGAAAATGTCCGGCCCTTCCCCTGACTGAATTGCGGTTGACAGAAGACTGTAATAGTTGTCCCCGTCCTTGATTTCATACTCCACTTCCACGTCCTGGTACTTTTTCTGAAATCCCTCAATAATCTGCTGAAGGCTGGCCTCAAAACCGTAGCCATGTTCCCAGATTGTCAGGGTACCTGACACCCCGCCATCGTTTTCTTTTGATTCACCATCGGCATTTCCTTTTCCTTTTGTACTCTGTGAATTGTCACCACACCCAGCCAGGGAAACCCCCATCACAGATACTGCGCAGATGAATGATACTGTTTTTTTCCAGTTCATAATTTACCTCCTTAAACTTTTCCTTTGTTTTCATCTACGATAATTATAGGAAAATATCACGCAGAGAACCATCAACTATCTTCCCCGTCTGATTCAAATATTTATACCGCTTTCACCTATTGGTTCAAAATCTGCTTTCCTGATTCAAAATTTTACGTTTCCCATATCCCTGCGGTAGTCTGTTATGGTCTTTCCGGTGATTTTTTTGAAGACCCGCACCATATAATTTTCATTGGAAAAGCCTGCGGCTGCAGCAATTTCACCTAAAGTACAGCCGGATTTTTTTATCATTTCTTTTACCTTCTCTATCCGCTTCTGGTTGATATACTGTACCGGGGTCACACCCATTCTATCCTTAAATTTTCTGCAGAACGCTGAGATACTCATATTTCCCAGCTCAGCAAGTTCCTCCAGGGGAAGACCTGTGCTGATATTTTTGTCAATATAGGAAAGTATCCTGCCAAAATCATCTTCTTCAAAAATCTCTGAGAGCGCCTCTTTGAACTGCCCGATCAGTTCCTGAACTTTTCTATTCACTTCTGTACACGATGCAGATGTCGTGACCGCATCTACAAAGGGGTATTTTCCGCTCCATCTCCTGACAATCGCCATATCATACAGATATTCCTTCAAAATACTGTAGACAAAAATGCTCACAGCCTGACTCAGCGCATCCCTGGCTGTCTTCACCCATATCTGCTTCCTTCTGCATGTACTTAAAAATTGGTTTAGTTCTTTTTCAAATATCTCCAGGCCGGATTTTTCCATAAAGGATTTGGTGCTGAACATAAACTCCGGTGTCTCCCGGGACCAGCAGATATCTTCGCTGTAATATACAGATATAGATTCATGATAAAATCTCATCTCCACCGCCTCATCAGCTTCCTGATATCCTGCGGGGATTCCCTGCATATCCCTGAATTCTCTGCTGATTCCCATTAGAAGATGTTTATTTGTATACTGAAGTATATTTTTTTGAATTTCTTCTATATAATCACCCAGTATACGTTTCCTTTCCTCTTTTGGAACGGACGCCGGCAGCCTGAAAACAATAAAGGGATTTCTGTTATAGGAGTCTATCAGGGAACCCATGTGATATCTGCTGATGATTCCATCTAAAAGATGCAGAATCATCTTTTCATCTACATGATCCTGCTCTAATCTGATGACGCCTACTGCTTTTATGTCTGTTTCATCAGCCGGTATTTCATCCAGACTGTGCAGCCTCCTCCGTTCTCCTGTCCTGCCGGATATTTTTTCCCTGACCTCACAGATAGCTTTCATTAAGTTTTCTTCATTGATGTCCTGCTTTAAAATATAGTTATCTGTCCCCAGTGCGATGGCTTCCCTGGCATATTCAAATTTGTCATAACAGCTTAAAATAATAATTCCGTCAGCCAGTTCCTGTTTCCTTATCTCACGGATGAATTCAAGACCATTCATCTCCGGCATCTCTATATCTGTAATGACAATATCCACCAGATTGGTTTTTAGATATTCAAGAGCATCCTTTGCAAATCCGAATGTCCCGGCAACTTCTATATCCTTTTGTTCCTCCAGAAGAGACTGAATCCCTATTCTGGACAAAATTTCATCTTCCACGATAATTACACGAATCATTTGCTCTCCTCTCCTTTTGCCGGAAGTCTATATTCCACCACAGTTCCTCTTTCCGGCTCACTGGTAATCTCCATTCCGTATTCCCCGCCATATTCCAAACTGATAATCTGTTCGATATTAGTAAGACCGATATTGGTGTGGTTTTCTCTCACTGCGCCTCTGTTTTTCCATTCTGTCATATCGAACCCGCATCCGTTATCCGAAACCCTGATCTTCAGGATTTCTCCCTCTACCCACGCACATACTGATATTTTCCCTCCCCGGGTCATTCCACGTTTAAACCCGTGTATGATAGCGTTCTCCACCACTGGCTGTATAAGAAATCTGAAGATTCGACACGAAAGCGCCTGCTCCTCAATGTTAAAATCCATCTCAAAATTCATAAATCTGGCTTTCTGAATCACAGCATAACGCTTGATCAGTTCTATCTCTTCTTTCAAAGTATAATTCTCTTTATCACTTTTCGCAGCATTCATCAGAATATAGATCAGGGCTTCCGTCAGATTCCTGATATTTTCCTGTTTATTGATCACTGCCATCCACTTGATGGTGTTCAGAGCATTATACAGAAAATGAGGCTGTAACTGGGCTACCAGAGCCTGCATTTTAAAATTATTTTTTTCGTTTACTTCTTTTTCATTGTTCAGAATAAGTTCATTGATCCTTTTTGTCATACTGTTAAAATGACCGGACAGGCTTTTCAGCTCCCCGCTGCTTATTTCCCCCATCTGTACCTCTCTGTTTCCCTTGGCAAACTGATCCATCGCATACTTCAGTTCGCTGATCGGTTTCAAAAAATACCTTTGAAATGTGTAAAATACCAAAATGAGAAAAAGACAGTAAACAATGGAAATAACCACCACCACCTGTTTCAATGGCTTCATGGAGCGCATCATAGATGCCATGGAGGCGCTCCCCATAAAAACCCATCCTGTCTTCTCCATTCTGCTGTAAGCTTCCACGTTTCTTCCACTGCCGTCATCGGTTATCTGATATCCATTCTTATTTTTTGAATCCAAAATTTCTGTCTGCATTATCTGATTCACTGCAGACTTATCTGAACTGTACAAAACCGTACCATCCGCATCCAGCATATATTTTGTATTATCCTCCATCTGCAGACGGTCAAATGCCCTTCTGATCATCTGGTCACTGATGATATAGTACAAGATACCTATATTCTTCTCTTCCTTTCCGTTTAAAGACCTGGCAAGGATATATTGTCTTGTACTGGCCTTGCCGTACAGTTCATTTGATGTAAACCACATGTATTTCCCGCCGCCTTCCGAAATATCCCGGCTGTATTTCTTCATAATATCTGTCAGATTTTTATACACTTTGGTTCCGCTGAAATATATCTCGTCCCCACTGGACAGATAGGCTGCCTTAATACCACTGTAGGAATAACAACAGGCCGCAAGGGAATGTTCGATAAAATCCCTGTCTGCATTTCCTGACTCCAGCTGGTCGATACTTCCATTGTGATACAGAGACATGGTACTGTCTTCATATGTCTTCAAAGAGGAGGAAACCTGATTGGATACGGAAATCATGGTCTCCTGCATACTGCTTCCGAAATTGTCCCCCGCATAGTCCTGAAACACTTTGTATGTAGCAAAAATCAAAACAATATATGGTATCACAACAAATATCAAGAACAGTATAAATATTTTTAATCTTATACGGTATTTCTGCAGTCCCCTGAATGATTTTTTCATATGTTTTCCGCCCTTCCTTTGCTGTATGTAGTCGTCATTCTGCTTATATCTGTGTTAACATTATATGATAATGGCAGGGAAGTTACAATGGATGAGTTTATCCGGCGGATAATAAAATGAGCACCGCTGCTATTTTGATAATAACAGCGATGCTCTCCATTGTTTTATAATACTCCATATAGGTGTATTCTGCCAAATCCTCCGCTTTTTCGGTGGGTATCAGCTGAAAACTCCTGCTGTCTTCCCTGGACTGACAGGATTCGAGAGGGAACCCTGACAGGGATCATGTGAACACTCTGCCGGTTCAGTTCATGGTATCGTCCCGCAAAATATCAGCCAGCTTATACCGCAGAACTTTTTTCCCGCCAATATAATAAGCCAGCGCCACAAAAGCAAAAACAGCGATTATAAATGCCAGCACAGGTATGAACGGAGCTTCTCTTATAAAAATCATGGGCTCCAGGTAACTTGCCTTCAGCATAAGCGCAGCCAGAAGGATGGTAAGAGGCAGGGTCACCAATACCGGGCGTCCGGCAATGATCAGAGCCTCAACACAGAACATCTTTTTTATCCCTCCGGGTGTCAGCCCCACGGACATATAACGGGCAAATTCCCGTCTTCGCTGGCGCACAAACCCCAGCGTATTGGAAAACACATTGCCGATTCCAATGAAAGCAAGCAGTACACAAAAGCCGCCAAAGATCAACATCATGCCATCTTTCATCTTATCATCGGAAAGCTTTTCCTGTATGCGGTTTTCGCTTACTATTGTATATCCGCTGCCCACAAGCCGGGTGACCTCCTTTTCCAATCTGTCCAGTTCATCCATCGCCGCATTTTCCCCGGCAAGTACCCGGATATAAAAATCTTCCTCTGCTCCGCCAATCGGCGTTTTTATCTGCTTCCACAGGGAAACCGGAAGGAAATGTACCAGTTCATAATAATCCAATGTACCGTACTCCTCCCGCAGAACCGGAACCTCCTGTGTATAGGTGATCACAGGGATCTTTGCTGCCATCTTATCATCTGCTGTACTTCTCAGGACAGTAATTCCCCGGTCTTCTTTCAGGTACGGAATGTAATCAGGATCGCGGAAATTGGGATTCCTGCTGTCCCGGATCCGATTCAGGATCACAGCGCCATCCAGTCTTGGTTCTGCACCAATCTGTTCACAATACGAAAGAAAACTGGCATCATCTAATATGACCACAGGCGCATGGATCATCCATCCGCTGTCTGTATTTGACACAAAGGTCTGATCTGCGTTTTCAAAACCGCCCGCAGCACGGAACTGCCCGCTTATTTCTTCCTCTGTGATTAACCGTTTTGCTTCCGCTTTCTGGTATACGGTACAGCTTCTCACATCCAAAAGCTCCTGCATTTGTTTTGTCCCGCCAAATGTATCCATCTCTGTATCCTTTACCGTGACCATCACATCCCAGACATTCTGGTATTTTTCAAAATACGTCATTCGCGTGCTGATATCAGTAAGGGTAAAGAAGCACTGCATTAACGTAAAAGCCATAAAAGAAAAGGTCAAAGATAAAGTAGCAGTACGCCATGCTTTTTTCTGTGCCTTCAGCGCATTGGAGGCAAGTTCGCCCTCCAACCCGAAGAAAAAGGACAATACTCGTGAATTCTTCCGCTTGTACAGAGGAAGTTCACCGGTATTTTTGATGGCTTCCAGCGGTGTCAGCCGGCTCAGTTTTCTTGCAGGATACCAGGCCGAGAGCCAGACAGTAAAAACAGTAACAGCAAATGTACATATAAATACCAGAGGATGATATCCCCATTCTGCTTCATGGCGTCCTTCTGCCAGATTTCCCGCCATGATATTTGCCAGTTTCAATAGCCCCACTGCAATCATAATACCCAGTAAATTACCGGACACTACCGGTACTGCACACAATGCGGCAGCCTCCTGCAGCAGACAGGTCCGAATCTGTCCCGGTGTAGCTCCTATACTGGAAAATATACCAAACTGATGCACCCTGGCATTCATAGTCACAGCGAAGGAATTGTGTATGATCATGACCAGAGATATACAGGCCATAGCGGTTATCGCCAGAAAAAGCGGAAAGATCAGTCTGGGAGCAGTATCCTGCGGGTCCCGAATGAGATACATGGCCAAAAGGGAATGATGGCAGGAAACTGCCTCCGGCGGTACCTCTGCTAATTTGGCGATTTTTGGAAGATCTTCAAGAATCGTTCCCATATCTTCAAAATAAAGATCAACTGCAGCCTTCTCCCCTTCTGTCCCTTCCTGATTTATGACCACTTTTTCTATATTGGGAAAATTCTTCACAGCAGCCAGCGTATCCTCATCGAAACTCCCTTCTATACGCCCCTGCCAGCCTCCTTCCTCTATCTGAATCCTCTCGACCTCATATTTCCAAAGGTTATAAAACAGGCTGCAGAGCAGTGACAGAAACAACGCGGATATAAAAGCAGCCACCATGACGGAGATACCGGATGACCGGTTGTTTTTTATGTAACTCCTGGAATATTCTTTCCACATAACCTTTTACCCCCGCTTCCGGTCGCTGACAATGCGGCCATCTTCAATGGCAATGATACGGTCTGCTTCCAGTGCTATTTTTTCATCATGGGTAATCAGCAGAATCGTCTGTTCCAGATTCCGGTTGGATAATTTCAGCAGATCAATGATCTCCCTGGAGTTTTTCCGATCCAGACTTCCGGTTGGTTCATCAGCTAAAAGGATAGCCGGACGGTAAATCAACGCCCTCGCTATGGCCGTTCTCTGCTGCTGCCCGCCGGACAGCTGGCTGGGCAGGGCATCCAGTTTGTCCTGAATCCCCAGTGAGGTAATGACCTGTTTAAAATACTCCCTGTCCACAGTTCTTTTATCCAGCAAAAGCGGCATAAGAATATTCTTTTCGACCGTAAGCGTTGGAATCAGATTATAAAACTGATAGACCAGCCCCACTTTTCTCCGCCGGAAAATGGCGGCCTGCGTGGGATTCATGGAAGAGATATCCGTTCCCTCCACAATGACCTTCCCTTCTGTGGGCCGGTCCACACTGCCAAGAATATGCAGCAGAGTGGATTTTCCGGAACCGGAGGCCCCCACGATAGCTGTGAATTCTCCTTTTTCCACTGACAGATCAATCCCGTTAAGAGCCGCTGTCTGACTGCTGCCTTTGCCGTATATTTTCCTTACTCCAATACAATTTAACACTTCCAAAGTTCATCTCTCCCTTCTGTAAAATATGTCTGCGAACTGCGGGAAAGCAGTTGTATTGCCCCGCAGCTATATTATAACAAAGAAAGATGACATCTCAGTGACTGTAAAACCGGATTTCAAAACAAGCGCCTCCTGCCGGCAGATTCCTGGCTGAAAGGGTGCCGCCCTGCAGTTCAAATAAAGAGCAGGCGAGCGCAAGCCCGATTCCGATTCCGCCCTTAACGGCTCTCTTCCCCCGGTAAAACCGTTCAAAAAGATGGGGAATATCTTCCGGGGCAAACCCCTGCCCCTCATCCCAGATTAAAATTTCCGTATAAAGTGGATTTTTGGAATAATCACAGTGAATCCTGCCTCCCTCTGGAGAATGCTCCGCACAGTTTTTTATCAGATTCATCAAAGCCTCCATGGTCCATTCCATATCCCCCTGAAATTCCACGCATCCTTTGTCCGGAATGTCTGCCATGACCTTTTCCCTGCGCATCAGCTCTTCCAGATTTTCGACAGCCAGATTCAGTACAGTGTAAACATCCACAGGTGAATGCTCCAGCAGCAGTGCCCCGGAATCAATCTTAGACAGAGTCAGCAGGGATTCTTCCAGCCGGTTCAGACGCTCTAACTGATTCTTGATAGGTTTTGTATAAGTATTCGGAGCTGTTTTCTCCATCAGCTGCAGGGATAGAAGTGCCGCTGTAAGCGGTGTTTTAAGCTGATGAGCAATGTTGGCCAGATTATCCGCAAAACGTTCTTTTGCTTTTAATGCATTTTCTCTTGTTACATACAAGCTGGTGACGGTTTTATAAATTTCATCCTGCAGATGAGAAAATTCATCTTCTATAGTTTGAACAATGGTCCCTGTTTTTCCCGCATTAACCTGTTCCAGATATTTCGTAAGCCCGGACACCCTCGCCTCAATGTGCTTTTTTGCAGACCGGGAGGACAGAAAAAATGCTGCCGATATTAAAACAGCAGCATTGACTGCAAATAATACACCGCAGCCTTTACTGCCGGAAAAATCCTCCTCCGTGTATCCGAACTGCTCCAGGAATACATTTCCGCCGGTTTTCCACTCTTCCTGTGACTGATATTCTTTCAGAGAAGAAAGTAAAAGCTCTTCTGCTCCCGGGTCATTTTCCAGTATGGTCTGGCAAAGCGCTGAAATACCCCTGTAAGAATCCCTCTCATACCGGCACTGCCACATATTGTTCAAAAACAGGATTCCTGCTGCGCAGACCACTATGGGGAGTATGGTCATCAGCATCTGTTTCTTTTGTTGTGTCATAGCGTATCCTCCATACGGTAGCCAAAACTCCTTATGGTTTTCAGACATGCAGGCTGATGCAGTTTTTCCCGTAAACGTTTTATGGTCACCGTTAGTGTGTTATCATTCACATAATTACCGTTGCTGTCCCATACTTTTTCCAGAAGCTGTTTCCTTGTTACGGTCTTTCCTTTGTTTTCCATCAAAAGAAGAAGAATCTGGTATTCCGGCTGGCTTAAAACAAGTTCCTCGCCATCACAGAAAACAGACATCTTATCCATATCCAGTGTCAGGGAATCGCAATGATAACAGTTCACTTTCACCTGGCCTGTACGGCGCAGCAAAGCAAGGATACGCGAGTGCAGCACCTCTAGTTCAAAGGGTTTGACAACATAATCATCGGCACCTTTTTGAAATCCGCCAACCACGTCATGGGAATCGCCGCGGACAGTCAGGAAGATCACAGGCAGCCAGGGCCATCTCGCGCGGAGCCAGCCGCACAGTTCGCTCCCCTGCCCATCCGGCATGTTCCAGTCTAAAAGGACCATGTCCGGCTGCCTGCTTCTCAATGCCTGTTTCATGCCCGCAAGCATGGAAAAAACCGTTACCCGGAAGTTTTCCTGCTCAAGATATTCTTTTACCGCCTGTGCAACAGTCTCGTCATCTTCCGCGTAATACAGATCTATCATTTTTCTGCTCTCACTTTCATATTTCATTGGTATTATCTGACTGTTCAGCTAACTGAACTAGTTTTATGTAAGTGTATTTATTATACCAAAACGGGGTAGGAAATACTATGGGCTTCTTTATGCTCTGCTTTTCTCCTGCAAGTTCATGAGGCGCTCCGGCAGAAATGGTTCTGCAGATATAACAGCAAAAAGCCCCTAAAAACCCAGCAGGGCATGCCGGGTTAAGTCATGTGCAGTAACAGTGTGCATAGACTCTATTGGTTATGACGATTGGGGAATTCGTTCTGAGATGGATACATAGCTGATTCTTAAGCTGGCAAAAGACGGAAAAAGTAACGGGGCTCTGATCATTTACAAATCATATAAGGCGGATACAAACCATCCGCCTTTCTGTCCCATCCTGCATTCTTTATTTTCGATTATCCTTTTTGTACGGTGTGCGGGTAACTACTGCGCGGACCATCATCTGACGGCAGCCCTCAGAACCGTACAGTACATAAACTTCGGTTCCTTCCTGAGTATAACGGATGTCAAGGTCTGCCAAGGAGATTACCTTTCTGAACTGGCAGCTGTATCCCCGGTTGGATACAAGACCTATCATTTCATGTTTCTTATTAAATGCCGGAATAAACTGAGGGATTGCACTTGAAAAATCAGAGGTATTTACTGGCAGCCCCATCTGTTCAAAAGGTTCCTCGTCTTCATCAAAAAGAGATGTGAAGATAGTTATACAGTCCTCTGTATTCCATTCCAGGGTCACACATTTTGTTTTCGGATCAGCCGCTTCCTCTAAAACAGCATCCTTACCCGGAAAATCCCGGGTTTTATCCACCAGATGTTCCCAGCCAAAGTCCACAGGAGAGCGATGGAGTGCTTCTGCGCCAGGAACAACCGCCGGAATAAAATCTACCCAGATAGTCGGAAAATACGCCTGCAGATGATTCAGCATCAGACTGCGCATTCCCAGCTGGCGAAGGCCAAATTCTTTTCCTGCTTCTGCCACCTCATGCCATATGACAGAACCGTCCGCGCTGTCTCCAAACAGCTCATATCCAGTCTCTCCTGACATTCCACCGCGATATAAACGGACTTATATCATGGAAAGTCCGTGAGACGTGCTGCTTCGGATACCCTGATTTATGGCATAATTTCTGCTTGATCCACAGGTCTTGCATTCCGCGCATCTTTAGTCTTGTATCTTTTTCATTTACGAAATATAATATTGCATAACAGCAGCACAAATCCCTACGCAGAAAGAACAGGTGGAAATTATGGACGAAAAGATCCTATTGGTAGATGACGAAAAAGATATCGCTGATTTGCTGGAAGAGGTGTTGATACAGGACGGTTTCCGAAACATCCGGAAGGCCAGTACCGGAATGGATGCGCTGGCAGTCTGCCGGGAATTTCAGCCCGATGTGATGATTCTGGACATTATGCTTCCGGACCTTGACGGACTGGAGGTTTGCAGAAAGATCCGGGAATTCTCCTATTGTTCCATCCTGTTCCTCTCCTCAAAGAACGATGAAATTGATAAAATATTAGGGCTCTCCTGCGGCGGTGATGACTATATCACCAAGCCCTTCAGCCCCCGGGAAGTGGTTTTCCGAATCAAGGCTCAGCTGCGCCGGCAGAAATATGCGGCCGGTCCCTCCTGCAGCACCGCTGTTCTGAGCGCGGGTCCTCTTACCATTGACAGGGAGAGCGGACGGGCATACAAATCCGGTGCGGAGCTCCCCTTGACAGGAAGGGAATTTCTTCTCCTCGCCTATTTTATGGAAAATACGGATAAAATCATCAGCAAAGAGCGTCTCTATGAACAGGTATGGGGGGAGTACAGCAGCATCTGTGACAATACCATTATGGTACACATCCGCCATCTGCGGGAAAAAATAGAGGATGCCCCTTCCAGACCCAGACAACTGATCACAGTGAAAGGCCTGGGATACAAGCTCAGGAAAAGGACTGATTAGATGAAAAAATCAGGATGCCGCACCATGTTTCATATGTATCTCATTTTTTTCCTGTCTCTGCTGGGAACCCTTCTTGCAGCGGCAGCGCTCATCTGCTGGCTTATCACCTTACGAAAACCCGACGGTACCTTTGTGCGGAGTGACTGGCCCGTGAAGTTTTCCGGCAGCTTCCAGGAGCAGATCATTTTTAAAGAGGATGGCCCCGGGGTTAAGCAAAACGGCTTGGAACTTCTTCGGGAAAATGAAATCGGCATTCAGATTCTCGACTCCACCGGTTTTGAGCTTTTTCATTATCAAAAACCGAGTCAGGCTGAGCAATCCTACTCTGCTGCAAGCCTGCTTTCCATCTCCAAGACAGGCAGGCTCAAAAGCAGCAGCCTTACAGCAGTTATAAAAACCCTGTCACTTAAGGACAGAGAATACAGTTACATCCTTTTCTTTCCTGTGAAAGTTTCCAAAGTCACCATGTATTTGAACGGAGAGCATTTTACTGCCGGTAAGGCTGTGATCCTGCCGGTGACAGCCATACTCTTTCTCGTCCTCTCTATATCCGGCATGCTCTACGGCTTTCGGACCGCTGAGGCCGTGAAGCAGCTCACTGACTCCATCCGGGAGATCGCTGCGCGCAGCTATCTTCCCGTTCAGGGAAAGGGAACTTTTTTCGAGATTTATGACAGTCTGAACCAGATGGACCAAGAAATCAGGGAAAGCGACCGCCTGCAGGCTGAAACGGACCGGATGAGGGAGGAATGGATCGCCAATATCACCCATGATTTGAAAACACCCCTCTCACCGATAAAAGGTTACGCGGAACTGCTTCTGGACTCCGGCAGTATAAACCAAGAACAGTGCAGGCAGTATGCAGACATCATATTGAAAAACTCCGCCTACATGGAAACACTGATCAATGACCTGAAGCTCACTTATCAGCTGACAAACAATATGGTTCCCATGGACCCCCGGGAAGAAAATATTGTGCGCTTTTTAAAAGAGCTGGTGATCGATCTTCTCAACTCCCCGGAATATGAACAGCGCACGATCCGCTTTGAAGCTGCCGCGGAGACGATTCCCTATTCCTTTGACCGGACACTTTTCACAAGAGCATTCCAAAACCTGATTCTCAATGCTTTTGCCCACGGAACATCGGATACGGAAGCTGCCATTTCCGTCTCTGTCCCCGATTCCACACTGCAGATAACTGTAAGTGACAACGGAAAAGGGATGACCGCCGCGGAAACGAAACAGATCTTCCGGCGGTATTACCGTGGAACCTCCACAGACCAGAAAAGAGAAGGAACCGGGCTTGGCCTTGCCATAGCAAAAGATATTGTGGAACTCCACGGCGGAAGGATTTCCGTCTCCAGTTCTCCCGGCACGGGAACTGTATTTACGATCGCATTTCCTCTGCATTAAGGTTAATTAAGGTTATCTGCAACTCCCGTTAAGGTTGACAGTTTATCATGTATCTATGATAACTGTCAGCCTTTTTCTTTAATACCGGGAGGTGAGAAAGTGAAATGGAAAAAGACCGCCGTATGCATCTGGAAACTACATACAACAATTCTAAACGCCCTGAAGGAATCAAAGGATTCCTCCGGCAGAAAGTAGGTGTATCTTGAAGATTATTATAAAATACATTCTGACAAATGTGAAAGAAAAAAAGATGAGGACAGGCGTTATGATCCTGTCCATACTCCTGTCGTCCACTCTGCTGTTTGTCTCCTTCTCCATTGGCGCTTCCTATGAAAGTGCCCAGCAAAAAATGGCACGGGGAATGGCGGGAAGCGCGGCGGTTTCCGTGTCCGCAAAAGAAGGTCTCATCCATACCGATGAGATTCCCGATCTTTTGTCCATTGACGCGAAAGCCGGTATACTAAAGGGCAGTGCTCTGTACCACGAAAACGGTTATTACGAGACCATTGACCTGGCAGCCGCCGAGCTTTCAGAACTTAAAAAGATCAATCCCCCGCGGCTCGCTGACGGGAAAGATATCTCGGATTTTTCCGGCAGCCGAATCATTCTGCCGGACCGATTCACCTCAAAATACGGCATTCAAAAAGGAGATGCCATAACCCTGCATATAAACGGGGAATCCAAAAAACTGGATGTAGCTGAGATTGCCGCCTATGACACCTTCTTCCTGCGGCATACAAGAGGGGCCACCGCGCTGCTTCCCCTCTCCTTTCTGCACAGCCTCCTGGGTTATACAGACGGATACAGCGAGATTCTCATTAAGCCCTCCCAGGGAATTTCCGCAGAGACTTTGAAAAAAGATCTGGAAACAGCCCTGCCGGCTGAAACATACCGGATAACCGAAACGTTCAGCGAAGACCAGGTGACCGCCGATGCACGGCAAAAGTCCATGCCCTTTTTCCTCATCAGCTTTTTCTCGCTGACCATGAGTATATTCATCATTTACAGCAGCTACAAAGTGATAACCCTGGAACGACTCCCCATAATCGGAACCTTCCGCAGCATCGGGGCAGCCAAAAAAACCCTCACAGGCATTCTCATGCTGGAAAGCAGCCTGTACGGATGTATCGGCGGACTGCTCGGCATTCCGACAGGGATACTGGTCCTGAAATGCATTCTGCAGGGCATGAGCCGCTCCCTCTCACAAGGCATTGAGATTCCGGCTGTCATCACCCCTTTCAGCGTTATTTTCTCATTTGCTGTGGCTGTAAGCGCCTCTCTTTTATCTGCGTGGCTGCCCATACACCGGACAAGCCGCCTGCCTGTAAAAGAAGTGGTTCTGGGTATTACGGAGGAAAAGCAGATATCCGGACGCCTGACTGCCGCGGCCGGCATCCTGTTATTCCTGTTCTCTGTCATCCTTCCAAGGACTGTCTCCGGAAATATGCTGTACCTCATGGGAGGCATATCCCTTCTGGGACTGATCGCGGCTGCCATTATCCTTGTACCCCTGCTCACAGATCGGACTGCCGTGGATTTGGAGCGTATTTACGGAATCATTCTGGGAAACGAAGGGAAACTGGCTGCCCGCAATATGCGCGGCAATAAAAATGTGATACAAAATATCACACTTCTGTTCATCAGCATTTCCGCTGTGATTGCCATATCCGTTGTGGGGGATTTTGTAACCACTTACGTCAGCGATGTATTCAGGGGCGCCGAACTTCAGGGATTTGCTGACGGGCATATGGAACCGGCATTTGTAGAACAGGTAAAAGGGATGGATGGGGTTGAAAAAGTGCTCCCGCTCCATATCCTGGATAACCGGCTGCAGGCAGAAGGTATCGCCCTGGGACGTGTGGAGGCGGCGGATGACCTGGACCTGTACAGCTCCATGCTTGCCATCCATTATACGAAAAATACAGAGCAGTCCCGGGCTGCCGCTGCTTTTGGGTCTGAACGCGTCATCCTTCTCAGCGAAGACTGTATGAAGCAGACCGGATTTTCAAAGGGAGATACCCTTGTTCTGTCAAACGGCACAAACCGGTATCATTATCTGGTGATCGGCAGTTTCAAATCAAGGGCTACCGATGCGGAGGCAGTCATTCCCTCTGCCTGCGCAGTTTCGGATTTTGGAGCTCAGGCATATGACTTTCTCGCCTACACTGCCGCTGACCCGGATGCAGTCATGGTACAGATCCGCAGTCTGTTTGGTGAAACGGCAAACTGGAGCCGGACGGTGAAGGAATTCAACACCGACGCCCTTTCCACTGTGGGCACCTTCTTACAGCGCATGCACAGCATGACTTATTTTATTTTACTGCTGGCCGCCGTAGGTATCATCAATAATCTGCTGATCAACTATATCCAAAAGCGGCGAATTACTGCCATGTATAAATCTGTAGGGTTAAGCAGCCGCCAGAATATAAAAATGACACTGACAGAAGGCTTTTCTTCCGGACTGATCGGTGCTGCCATAGCTGTCTTTGTCTCTTATCTTGAAATACAAACCATCTTTTTGGTAGCCGGACCCAAAATCTCAATGGTTCCCAGACTAAATGCCGGCACTTTCTTTTTTTCCGCAGCAATGGGAATTGTAATCACACTGCTGGGCTCAGTTGTGCCCATCATCAAAAGCAGGCGGATGAAACTGGTGGAGGAGATCAAAAGTGAATAATATATTAACGGGAGGATATAACATGAAACATACAGTCAGCGAAACTGCCATTGAGGGCAGACATCTCATAAAAGAATTTCCCATGGGAAATGCGGTCACAAAAGTGCTGAGAGATATTTCCCTGCAGGTGACACGCGGTGAATTTGTTTCCATTATGGGACCATCCGGTTCCGGGAAAAGCACACTGCTCTATATTCTCGGCGGGCTGGACACGCCTACCAGCGGCCATGTATATCTGAACGGAACCGATATTTCAGGCTTTGATGATGAAAAGATGAGCCGGATACGAAGGCGGAAAATTGGATTTGTCTTTCAGTTCTACAATCTCATCCCCAATCTGAATGTGGAAGAGAACATTATGCTCCCCCTGCTTCTGGACGGCCAAAAGACAGCGAATCACCAAGAACAGCTCTCCCGGATTCTGGAGGTCACAGGTCTGACGGACCGGCGCAGGCATACGCCCCGGGAATTATCCGGAGGCCAGCAGCAGCGTGTGGCCATCGCCCGCGCTTTGATCGGAAACCCTGAAATCCTCTTTGCGGATGAGCCCACAGGAAATCTGGACAGCAAAACCGGAGCGGAAATCATGGACCTGCTTCGTGATATCAACCGCAGAAGCGGGCAGACGATCCTTATGGTGACCCATTCGCCCGAAGCAGCCAAAAGCAGCAGCCGGATCATAACCGTACAGGACGGAATCCTTGTCTGACCGGAGGCTTATTCTGCTCTTGTCATAAAACAGCAAAAAAAGTCAGGATATTTATTTCTTATGCTGTTATAATGGATCATATGTCTAAATGAAAGTGAGGAACGATATGTCTCATAAGGATAAGATCATCATCCAGGGATTAAAGCAGAATAACTTAAAAAACGTATCTTTAGAAATACCAAAAGAAAAGATAGTTGTCTTTACCGGTGTTTCCGGTTCCGGCAAATCCAGCATTGTATTTGACACCATAGCCGCGGAAAGCCAAAGGCAGATGAATGAAACCTACACGGCATTTATCCGGGGCAGGCTGCCCAAATACAAAAAACCGCGAGTGGATTTTATAGACAATCTCACTGCCTCTGTTATCATAGACCAGACGAGGCTGGGCGGGAACGCGCGTTCCACAGTGGGGACCATCAGTGATATGTATTCTGCGCTGCGCCTGCTCTTTTCACGTATCGGAGATCCCTATGTGGGAACTGCATCTTATTTTTCCTTCAATGACCCCAACGGTATGTGCCCGGAATGTTCCGGTATCGGAAAGATCCTGGATCTGGACATGGACCAGGTATTGAATCCGGATAAGAGCTGGAATGAAAGTATGGTGGAACTGCCTGCCTTCCATTCCGGCAACTGGTACTGGAAGCAATACACACAGAGCGGATTATTTGATCTTGATAAAAAGTGGGGGGATTATTCCGAAGAAGAGAAAAACCTGCTGCTGTACGGAGCATATGAAAAAGGCGGAACACAGGTAAACAAAAAGATAGAAGGCATCTACAACCACCTGAACCGTCTGCTCATCAAACGTGACCTGTCAAACTCCAGTGACCGCTCCCTCCTCCGCCTGAAGAGGCTGGTAAAAGAACGGGAATGCCCTGTCTGCCGTGGAAAGCGCCTGAATCCCGCAGCGCTTTCCTGCCGCATAAACGGGTACAGCATTGATGAAATGTGTGATATGGAATTTACCAGACTCTGCACCGTCCTGCAGGAGATCAAAGACCCCAGAGGCGAAACCATTGTCAATACCCTGACTGCTTCCCTGACACGCATGATTGAGATCGGACTTCCCTATTTGAGCATGAACCGGGAATCCACAACGCTCTCCGGCGGTGAGGCACAGCGTCTGAAGCTGGTGCGCTATATGGGAAGTTCTCTTACAGGCATGATCTACATTTTTGACGAGCCAAGCACCGGAATGCATCCGCGGGATGTCCACCGCATGACCAAACTTCTGCAGAGCCTGCGGAACAAAGGCAACACGGTCCTCGTGGTGGAGCACGACAAGGATGTGATCTCCATAGCCGATGAGGTCATTGATGTAGGCCCTCTGGCAGGCAGAAACGGCGGACAGATTCTCTACCAGGGCAGTTATGAAGGACTGCTCCGATCAAAAACCCTGACGGGAAACGCCATGTCAGAATACATTCCCGTCAAACAAAATCCGAGAACAGCAAAAGAGTTCCTTCCCGTAAGGAACGCGGATATCCACAACCTGAAGCATGTATCTGTTGACATTCCAACCAATGTACTGACCGTGGTCACAGGCGTGGCCGGCTCCGGCAAATCCAGTCTTATCCGGGATGTATTCGCAAAGCAGTACGAAGACCGTGTGGTACTGGTGGACCAGTCTCCCATCACTGCCACGGGCCGCTCCGCTCCCGCCACTTTTTTGGGATTTTTTGACGATATCCGCAAACTGCTGGCTGCCGAAAACGGAGTAGATGCCGCCCTCTTCTCCTTTAACAGCAAGGGAGCCTGCCCTGCCTGCAAGGGCAAAGGTATGGTTGTAACAGAACTGGTCTTCATGGACCCTGTCACCACTGTTTGCGAGGTCTGCGAGGGAAGCCGGTACAGCGACGAGGCATTGTCCTACCGCTTCAGGGGAAAGAACATACTGGACATTTTAAATATGACCGCTGAGGAGGCTGCAGAGTTCTTTTGGGACAACAAAAAAATCCATAAACAGCTCCGGGCCATGATAGAGGCAGGACTGTCCTATCTGACCCTCGGCCAGCCCCTGTCCACCCTCTCCGGAGGAGAACGTCAGAGGGTAAAGCTGGCAAAACACCTGGATAAAAAGGGAAACATCTATCTGCTGGACGAACCCACCACAGGTCTGCATGCCTCAGACGTGAAGAATATCATGAGACTTCTGGACAGCTTTGTAAAGCGCGGCAGCACAGTCATTGTGATCGAGCACAATCTGGACGTGATGAAACAGGCAGATTATATTATTGATGTGGGGCCTGACGGCGGAACAGGCGGAGGCCGAGTGGTATTTACCGGAACACCTCAGGAAATGGTCCAAAACGCCGATACCATCACCGCCAGATACCTCAGAAAATCTCTGGAACGTGGATAAAACAGTATGAAAACAGCCGCCATGGGGACATGTTTTACTTCCCCGCGGCGGCTTTCTTCCCTAAAGTGTTAAACGTCCATTTACATGGCTCTCAAAACTATACCCCAAATTTAACAGCTTTTCATCCTCTCCCGGCCGAGCCGCAAAGGTTATTCCCTGCGGTACGTTGTTCTTATCCGCACCAAACGGTACCGTCAATTCCGGATATCCGGCCGCTGCGGGGTATGTGGAAGCCGTACTGTTCAAAAAGGCGATTCCGTCCAGATTTTTTTCCCGGAACAGTGTGTCTAATACCTGATCTGCAGTCTGAATGGATTTGCTGATCTCATCATCCGTACCCGGAGCATTTTCCGCTTCTTCCAGCCAGTCCTGCCCGTATTTGATTCTTCTCTTTGGTTCTTCTTCATTGTATCTCAGCAAATCCTTTAAAGTCTTCATGGGAAGGCCATACTCTGCCGCGTAATCCTCATAATCTTTTCGGAAGGTAAGATGGATGAGATTAAAAACAGTAACCTTACCGGCATCTAATTCCACGTCAACAGTGTCTGCCCCCAGTTCCTGCAGTTTCTTTTTTAATTCTGACAGCATCCCGGCATCGTTATATTCATATGAGACAATGCCGATGGTTTTTCCTGACAAAGCATCTTTGTCAAAATCCTGGGATATCTGTGCACCTGTCGCCCCCTCGTAAGCGATGGCGGCATCCTTCACACTTTTTGCAATGGGCCCGGCTGTATCTATTTTCCTGATCAGCGGCAAGATTCCCTCCCCTGATATGCTGTCTCTGGTGGGCTTGAATCCTACCACTGAGTTAGCGGAGGACGGAGCCACAATCGAGCCATCCGTCTCTGTACCTACGGAAACCGGAACCAGATCCGCTGTAACCGCCACCGCGCTGCCGCTGCTTGAACCGGAGGGAGATATTTTCAGCGGCCCGAATGGATTGACCGTCTGCCCTTTATTTCCGCTGTATCCGGATGGCATAACACTGGATACATAGTTTGCAAACTCAGACAGATTGTTTTTCCCTAAAATAACCGCACCATTTTCCTTCAGCTTTTTTACCAGTTCGGCATCCTCAGACGGGCAGAAAGCGGAAAATGCCTCCGCTCCGGCACTGGTCGGCATGTCAGAAGTATTGATGTTATCCTTAAGCATGACAGGGATACCGTAAATTCCGGAGGTCTCTTTCCCTGTTTCCCTGATACCGGAGTCTCTTTTTACTGCCTCCTCCATAGCATGTTCATTAATGGATATGACCGAATTATACCCCTTTTCCTTTTGATCCAGCGTTTTTATACGGTATAAGCACACCGCTGTAAGCTCCTCATAGGTGATCTGCCCTTCTTTTACAGCCTTCTGGATCTCCTCAATACTTTTTCCGACCACATACTGCTCTTTTTCTCTGATCAGGGAATCCGTATCTATGGCCTGAAGCTGTCTGTCAATGGCTTCTATGACCTTATCATTGTTGTATGCAATCCATTCCTCACCGGGCGGCGCTGTCTTTTTTATATACAGAATGACCGCTCCCACCGCTAATATGAAAAACAGTAAAACCAAACGTATTGTTATTTTAAGCTTCTTACTCATTGTTTCCTCCATTTTTATTCAGGGTACCTTAATAAATCCATATTCTTATTATATACCTTCCGGGATTTAATACTCTTTCTTTTGGCACTCCAAATGAAGAAAACGTTTCTCAAATTCATTTTCCGGCACAGGCCTCCCATAATAATATCCCTGTGCATACTGACAGCCCATCTCTTCCAAGAGCAGAGATTCTTCTTTTGTCTCCACACCTTCCGCTATGACCAGAAGATGGAGCGTATGGGCCAAGTCAATGACTGCCTGCATGATCCGGTGTCTTCGACCGGCATCTGTCCCTGTGCGCAGAAATTTAAGATCCAGCTTCAACACGTCAACCGGCAGCTCTGACAGCATATTCAAGGACGAGTATCCGCTTCCGAAATCATCCATCTCAACCACAAATCCTGTTTTTCTGAGCTGTTCCACTACCAAAAGAAGCTGCCTGGAATCTGATATGTATGCGGATTCCGTTATCTCAAGATGAAGGTTTTTCGGCTCTAGGCCGTAATCCTTTACCAGTTCAGTAAAGAGGGACGGAAGGTCTCCATGATAGATGTCCATGCGTGAAACATTTACGGCCACAGGAATATCCGCTCCTCCCATCTGCCTCCACCGCTGCATGGCAGAGCAGACCTTATGCCAGACATACAGATCCAGGGAATAGATAAATCCATTCCTTTCAAAAACAGGCAAAAAGTCAGCCGGTGACAGCAGCCCCAGCTCCGGATGTTCCCATCGCACCAGAGCCTCAGCGCCAACTACTTCCTCTGTGTTTACTCTGACCTTTGGCTGCAGATGGATCTGAAATTGTCCCTGTTCAAGCGCCTCAACCATGGTATCTAAAATCTTCTGTTCAAAAAGCATTTTTTCCCGCATGGCATTATTGTAGAAGACTATCTTTTCCGCATACATTCCCTTAATGCTGCCTGCTGCGATAAATGCCCTGTCACACATTCTTTCCACAGGAATATCCCGCTCTTCAATCTGGTAAACGCCGATTTTTACAGTGAGGCGCATAGGCAGCGGATAATTTTTCAAAAAACAGTTAAGACTGTGTTCCAGCCTTCCATACACCCCTTCTTCACGGGGAACCAGCACCGCAAAAAGGTCTGCCCTTATCCTTGCAAACAGAGACTTTTCGTCCACTCTGATATCCAGTAAGCAGACGGAAAGATCGCTGAGAAGCTGGTTTCCCGCAGCCGTTCCGAATGCATCATTGATAATTTTAAACCGCTCTATATCTACTGCGATTATATCAAACGCCTGTCCCGGATTCTCCTCAAGCATTACCTGTGCCCGTTCATAAAATATCTTCTCCGTGAGAAGATTGGTAACCGGATCTCTTTTAAGGATCTCAATGGTGTTTTCCGCCCTGCGCATCTCCTCTAGTGTCTCTTTCAGCAGTACATTTGCTTTTGCAAGCGCTCTCTGGGAATTGATGAGCCGGTTGTTTACCTTTTGGATTTCAAAATATGACTCCCCGTAAGGTCCTGTTCCAAGAGAAGCCAATTCATCCAGGGCAGAAAGCTGCAGCTCTGCCATCCGGGGCAGCCAGTCTGCATTTTCCATATCGTATACAGACAGCAGTACCTGTTCCCTGACAGGCTTTACTGTGACAAACACAGATAGGTGCTCTTTTCCCCGAAGCTGCCTGCGGGCAGAAACCATCTGTTCTGTATCCTGCTCCAAAAGCCTGTCCAGAACCTCCCTGTCCGCAAAAATCTCCCTTGCATCCTGTCCCGGCTCTGCCAGGCTTACAGGAATGCTGCGGATTACTTTCGTAATCTTCCAGTGCAAATCACATAATGCAAGATAACCAATCATATCTCATCTGCAAATGTATCATCCGCCCACCGCACAAGTTCCCTTGCATCCCGGGCATATACATCTATCCTCCAGTTCCCCTGTATTTTACTCAAACTCTGAAACGCATTGCCTCCCACTGCGATCTTCAGGTCAGGATAACATGCTTTTAGCCTGTCAACCATCTCCTGGCACTGAACCAAATACTGAGGCATACTCACTGAAAACGCCGCCAGATCAGGCCTGTGGTCTTGTATCTGTTTCAGGACATAAGAAATATCTGCCCCCGCTCCCAGATAGATACTGTCCCATCCATTGTATTCAAAAAGATCCGCTGTCATGCGGGCTCCCATTTCATGCAGCTCACTTCCCACGCATGCTGCCAGTACCTTTTTCTCCTTCCGCCTCTGCCGAAAAATAACAGGATACAGCTGCGCTGACGCAAGCTGGGTGGTGGATGTACAATAATGTTCCATGTCCACGGAAATCTGATGGCTGTGCCATAGCTCTCCCACCCCTCTCATGGTTTCCCCCAAGATTTCCACCAGAATATCCTCAACAGGAATTCCGGTCTGTAAAAACTCCGCTGCCACAGCGACTGCACTTTTTGTATCTGACCGCATAAGCGCATCTAAGTACCGCTGCCGCTCTTTTTCGTATTTCCCGTACCTTAACGGCTCCGGAGATTTCCCTGTCACTTCGGCGTCTTCTGCAGCCCTCTTCCCGTAGCCGATAAACCTTTTCAGTTTTTTAAGCCCTGCCCCGGCAAAAATCTGCTCCGCGCCGTTTTCGACTACTGAAAAGTGGCGCAGAAGAAGGGCACGCACTCTATGTTTCGGCATATCTGCCATAACAGGACAGAGAAGCTCATAAAACCACAAAACGTAGTCCTCAAATATCTTTTTGTCATCCAACTGCACAGATGCATACAGAAAATCCACAGTAAACCCGGTATATTCCCGAAAAAGCCTTTTCTCCGGCGCACAGTATCCTTCTGCCTCTAATGCGCCGCAGGGCTGACAGGCAGATACATATTCCGCCAGTTTCCCAAACTCCGGTTCTGATTCAAACTTTAATAATCCCATCTTCTCATCTACTTTACCACATAATTTGTAACAGATTCATTATAACAAATATTGGCAGAAATTTACATCTTTTCTTTTATATTCCCTGTTGACTTTGCCCTTAGGGCAAGGTGTAACATAAGGGTGATCAGAAACACGCCGCAAGGAGGATATGCTTTGTTATCAATAGGTGAATTTTCATCCATCTGCAAGGTGTCTGCCAAGACACTCCGCTACTACGCGGAAATCGGATTGATCCATCCGGAAGAGATCGATCCGGAAAACGGATATCGGTATTATTCTATCAGCCAGCTGGAAACCATGCTCTTCATCAACCGTCTGAAATCCTACCGCTTTTCTCTGGATGAGATCAAATCCATTCTTCATTCCGAAGAACTGCCGGAGGAAGCTCTCTGCCTCGCGCTTATAAAAAAGGAGCAGGACATGAAAAAACAGCTCCTGGAATATGAAAAAACCCTGGAACAGATGAATCAGGATATAGAAAACCTAAAGCAGGGAAAATCCATTATGTCCTATCTGGATACCATTGAGATCCAGCTCACGGAGGTTCCCCAAATGTATCTTCTGTCTGTCCGGAAGATGGTACGGGAAGGCGAGTATCCACAGGAATATGCAAAATGCTACGGACGATTATTCAAAGTGATCCGGGAGAATAAACTGACAGTCACCGCGCCCCCAATGGTACTGTTCCACAGTGAGGAATTCAGTCCCTTTGGCCTGGATACCGAATTTGCCATTCCGGTTAAAGAATATGTCACAGGGACAAGGGACCACACTCCCGGTCTCTGCCTAAAAACTGTCCTGCACGGTCCCTACTCCGCGCTGCCCTCTGTCTATGCAAAGCAGCGGAGATGGGCAGAGATGGAAGGATACGAGGGAAACGGCCCGCTCTGCGAAGTGTACATCACCGACCCCTCCCAGGTCTCATCGGAAAGCGAACTGACCACGGAAATTTATTATCCCGTTAAGAAAAAGGCATCATTTCACCCAAACAGTAAGGAGAAAAAATGAATCAGGAAAAGATTACAGAACTTGAAAAAACCATCTGCAGGGATTACAGCAATACTGCAGGCATCGTTGTTTTAAAAAACGGCAGAACAGAATATGAAAACTACTTTAACGGCTGCACATCCAACTGCCGCATTCATGTTTACTCAGTCACCAAAAGCATTCTGTCCATATTGATCGGAATCGCGCTGGACCGGGGATATATCAAAAGCATCCATCAGAAGGTATTGGATTTTTTCCCGGAATACACTGTGACGAATACTATGGACTCCATCCGGAACATTACCCTTGAAAACCTGCTCACAATGACTGCACCCTACAAATACAAATTTGCCCCCTACCTAAAATATTTTACCAGCGATGACTGGGTGAAATTCAGCCTTGAGCAATTGGGCGGCAAAGGACAGATTGGTAAATTCCGTTATGCACCGCTCATCGGGCCGGACCTTTTATCCGGTATCCTCGCAAAGACCTCGGGCTGCTCTGTCTTTGCCTTTGCATCTGAACATTTATTCTCTCCTCTGGGAATCACTGTTGAAAAAAATATTATTTTTCACAGCAAAGAGGAACAGATGGCGTTCAACAGCGCCACGGATATAAGCGGCTGGGTCTCGGATGAAGCCGGCAACAACGCAGCGGGCTGGGGGCTTACCCTGTCACCGGCTGACATGGCAAAAATAGGACAATTATATTTAAACGGCGGCATGTGGGAGGGCCGGGAAATCGTATCCAAAAGCTGGATAGACGAGAGTACAAAAGAACACAGCCGATGGAAAAAACAGGATCTTCCCTATGGATATTTATGGTGGCTATGCGATGAGAATGCGAATACTTTTGCTGCCATGGGAGACGGGGGAAATACGATCTATGTGAACAAAGAGAAAAACTTGGTGGTTTCCATCGCCGCTCTTTTTACACCAAAGGCAAAAGACCGGATTGGATTGATCAAAGAATATATTGAACCGGTTTTTGATACCGGTTCCCTGTAAAATGAACAATGCGGTATACAATAAGGCTGTCTATGATAAGGAATTTATCATAGACAGCCTTATTTACAACAGCTCTTATGTTCAGCTTCTGAGAAGCGCCCGCATGGACCACTCCACATGATCCGCCAACGCCTTCTCAAGCGCGTCCTCTTCCTTTTTTTCAAGAAGACGCAAAATCCTCAGATGCTGGGCCGTACTTTCCTGCATATCATTTAATGCATAGAAGGACGATATCTGGAGCCTTTTAATATTGGCATTGATATTTGCCATAATATTTTTTACATATTGATTGTCACACTTGTCAATGATCAAATCATGAAGAGCCCAGTCCATATCCGTGAACATCTTTTTGTCCACCCGGGCCCCTGACTCATCCAGTACCCGCAGCTTCTGGAAGATTTCTTCCATCTGCCGGATTTCCTCTTTTGTTATGTTATGGATGGCAGACTTGGATGCCAATATCTCAAGAGGCTTACGGACGGCGAACAAATCTTTCGTTCCTTTCTCCGATATCTCTGTCACATAGGCTCCAATGCCGTTTTTAATCACTACCAAATCTTCACTGGCCAGTATACGCAGCGCTTCCCGGACAGGCGTCCGGCTCATTTCCAGCTCTGCCGCAATCTGGGATTCACTGAGAATCTCCCCCGGCTTAATCGCACCACTGCATATGGAATCCTTTATCTTATCATAGGCAATCTCCGTACGATTTCTGGTACTTCCTTTCTTTACAAAATTACTGACTTCCATATTTTACCACCTGCTTTTAGACTAGGATTAGTTTAGCATCATTTATACTGCTCCGTCAAGCCGCATTCCTGACGCATTTTGTAAATCCCGGTCATTAACTGTGGAAATATGCCCGGCTCCACTTTGCAATCTCATCTTTGACAATCTCATCCACTTCCGGATAAATACTGCCGTCATCACCTCCGTATGTCAGACAGGGAATGAATCCTCCTCCAGGCACGTATTCCTCACAGGCCCTTCTTACCTCCCCCCTTATGATATCCTCCTTGTGATCCGGCACATCGATCACAGACGCATCCAGTCCGCCCATGAAAGCCATTTTCCCTCTGAGGCGTTTCTGCATTTTCGGAATATTATTCTCAGGAGTAACACCCTGCCATACATCCACACCGATCTCTGCCATATCTTCTGCGATCGTCTCACAGTAACAGTCCGCGTGGTGGATGACAAGTACCCCGTTTTCTCTGAGATAACCATATATTTTTCTGTATCTCTCTTTAAAAAATGCAGCCCATGTATCCCGGCTTACAAAAAGACTTTTCTTAGAACCCCAATCATCATGAAAGAGAACGGCATCAGGCCTGCAGTTTTCTGCCAACATCCGGCACCAGGTCAATTTAAAATCCAAAATGCAGTCCAGAAGTTCATGCATGGCCTCCGGTTCCTCCAGCATGGCAATAAAAACGTCTTCAAATCCCATTAACGCATGGGTCTGTTCAAACAAACCGGAGGCCATCATAGCTATAGAAAGCCTGCCTTCCCCGCGTATCCTCCTGGTATCTTCCACCGCTCTACTCCAGTCCATGGGAACCTTTCTGATATCCGGTACCTTCACATATTCCCTCCATCTGCAGATATCTTTACATACCTTTGTCTTATCATTGATCAGAGGCATGGAGCCCGGTTCGTCTTCCCCCCAGTATACGGTCACTCCCCATGGATTTACTTTCGTTTTTCCCCTCTCAGCTACAGACATATATGCTGTAACAGGATCCGATATAAAAGAAAATGCCTCCCATTCATTGATCAGGGCATCCGGCTTTCCATATCGGATCGTTTCCCACAAATTTTCTTTGACCTTCATCTCGGCCTCCTCATCTCACGACTTATTTTCCAGAACCAGGCAGGGATTTTTTTCCACTTCGCCCAGAAGCGCATGGGATACCATGATTTCTTCCAGCTCGATGGTATTTTTTATCTTTACGATTCTGAGATTCTCTTTATCCGCATTTCTCAGGATTTTTACTGCGATCTTCACCGCTTCTTCCTCATCCTCGGCTATGAGTGGGATTTTACAGTCATCCACACATTTTACCGCAATCGCATTTGCATACATAGCTTCATAATCAAGCTGCTCAAAGACTTTCCGTGTGATGATATCAAATATCCCGAGACCGATTCCGTTACCATGGGAGGCCGGGGATATATCCAGAAGTATCATCTTGTCTATCCTTGGAACCGACAGGACAAATTCTTTGAGAATATAACTTTTCCCAAGGATATTGGGGTCAAATCCGGCTCCTGATATGTCTTTTCCGATAGCCTCAACTATGAGGATATCAATCTTCGGAATCATCAGCACCGGCATATTTTTTCTTGCTTCCCTCACCAGCTCTTGTTCCCGTCTGATCAGAATCTCCGCCGGGACAGCTTCAATCCGACAAGTCTCATCATAGGCATTTTCCAAAACGGCAACCCCAAAAACAACCGGTGCCTTCTCCAATATCAAGGATGCTGCCTCTTTTATCACTTCCCCAAATATGGAAAAATCAGCCTCATGAATCTCCGTACATCCCCTGTGGTTACCCAGACCGATGACAAGCATTTTACAGAGGCCGCTCTGTATGTCGGACACAAAATCCGTATGCAGCTTCACTCTGTTGACCGGAATGATCACGTCTGCTTCCAAAGCGGATTTGTCAAAATATACCTTTCTTCCGCCTGAAATCTCTCCCAGACATACCACCTCTGTAGTAGTGATGATCGGTACCTGCATGGCTTCCTCCGTAATCCCATAGCCATACAGAACTTTTCTCTGTCCCTCCTCGGTTCCCCCTCCATGGCTGCCCATGGCGGAGACAATATAGGGCTTTGCGCCAAGTATTTTCAGTTCCTCCAGAATCGTTTTTATGATCAGCGGCAAATTGCGAATACCACGGCTGCCTACAGCAACTGCTGCACGCATTCCCGGTTTTATTTTATCACGTATCTCTTCCCTTTGAAACTCCTTTTGCACTGCCGCCTTGATGTCCGGCAGAGTATCTCTGCCGAACACCTGGCGTACTTTGTAAAGAGGGGGGATTTTTATATCATAATCTTCAGGCAATAATAGCGGCATTTCCAACCTCGCTTTCATTTAGGCTTCTCCTATCCCAGGAATCCCATTGTAAACCATGGCACATAGGTGATCAGCATCAATACCACCAGAAGCGATACCAGCAGACCGCCTATCCTCTTCATCATGGCATCCATGGGAACCCCCGAAACGGCAGTTGCCATAAAAAGATTGATGCCGTACGGCGGGGTAATGAATCCAATCGCCAGGTTCATGGTGAGCATTACACCAAATGTAATAGGGCTCATCCCGATCGCTTCTACGACCGGCAGAAGAATAGGGGCCAGAATGATTGTAGCCGGAATATTGTCAATCACACATCCCACGATCAAAAGCAGAATATTGATCATAAGCAGGATCACGAATTTATTATGACTGATTCCCAGGAACAGTTCCGTCAGTCTGTTAGGGATCTGCTCAATGGTAAGGAAATAGGAAAAAGCATTGGCAAACCCCATCATAAACAGGGTAATGCCGCAAAGATTCACGATTCCCAGAAATCCTTTATACAGGCCCTTCAGGTCCATTTCTTTATACACAAACATACTGACAAAGATACAATAGACAACCGATACCACAGATGCCTCTGTGGGAGTAAAGATACCCTTGTAGATTCCACCCAGGATAATAACCGGCATCAGCAGTGCCCAGAACCCTTCCCTGAATGCCTTCCACACCTTCTTCAGTTCCGGGCGTTTTGCGTCACCTTTCCATCCATGTTTTTTGGAGGTGATGACACAGACGATGATCATGGCAATGCCCATCATGATGCCCGGCAAGATACCTGCTGTAAACAGGTCTTTGACAGATGCATTGACAGCCACACCGTAAATGACAAGAGGCACAGAGGGCGGAATGATAACGCCTACAGAACCCGCCGCTGCCGCTAATGCTGCTGAAAAGTCTTTGTCATATCCTTTTTTCTCCATCTCCGGTATCATGAAAGAGCCGATGGCAGAGGTTGTCGCAACGGCAGAACCGGAAACAGCGCCGAAAAACATGCAGGCAATCGTGGTCACAATAGAGAGACCTCCTGTCATCCAGCCGAGAAGGCTGTCGGCAAAGTTCACGATTCTTTTGGCAATTCCGCCTGTTGCCATAAGATTTCCGGCAAGCATAAAAAACGGAACAGCCAGAAGCGTAAAGGAATCTGTACCTGACAGGGAACTTTTAATAAATACCATAGGTGAGTAATCTGTACATAAAAGAAAACTCAGTAAACCCGAGATTCCGATGGCATGTCCCACCGGAACACTTAAAAGAAGCAGGATAAAGAAACTGCCGAACAATACTGCTATTTCCATACTCTACTCCACCCCCTTTGCCTGTGATGTCTCCTGCACAGGAAGATGTCCGAAATGTGTGATTTCATATACCACCCTGCAGGCAAGACGGACTGCCACAGCCGCTGACCCAACCGGCAGTGAAATATACACAATCCATAACGGTATCTGCAGTCCTGTGGAAGTCATGCTTGTAGAGATCACGGTCTTCAGATACTGAATCCCCTGCCATATGAGAAACAGGTAGAATACAAAGATCATAAGGTTAATGACAATCTCCAGTGCTTCTCTTGGTTTTTGCTTTAATTTATTACTGAATATTTCAATCCTGATGTGGTCATTGTTTTTTGCCCCCACGCTGGCGCCAAGCCAGATCTGCCAGATAAAAATATAGCGGACCAGCTCCTCGCTCCAGCTCAGGGAATTATTAAATATGTACCTCATAATGACCTGAATAAAAACAAGCGCCACCATCAGGATCAAGGAATAAACGAGAAAGTATTCTTCGATTTTATTCCATATGGTAACAAGAACTTTAGCCTTCTTCAAAAAACTTCCCCCTTTTGCTGCCGTCCGGTCTACTTGTTAAACTCCTGTGCAATGTCAAAAATTTCGTTCCCCAGTTTTTCTTTATATTCTTCATACATGGGCTCTACCGCTTCTTTGAATTTTTCACGGTTTTCATCTGTGATCTTTGTCACCTCCATGCCTGCATCCTCAAGCTGTTTCAGGTAGGATTCATACATTTCGAGGCTCTCTTTTGTGACAAGCTCAGACTGCTGTTTAATCCCTTCGTCAATAATTTTCTTATAGGCATCCGGCAGACCGTTGTACCACTCTTCGCTCATGGCAAGGCAGCCGATGGATATGGTATGTTCCAGATTGCTGTAATATTTCTGCACCTCATAATATTGTGAAGTATAAGTCAGTGACGGGTCATTGTCCTGTCCGTCCACGGTCTTGTTCTGAAGTGCTGTAAACAGCTCTGAGAAACTCATCGGTGTGGGATTTGCTCCCATAAGCGTAAAGGCTGTAATATATACAGGGCTCTCCATAACACGGATTTTAAGACCTTTCATATCATCCGGCGATTCTACCGGGCGCACACTGTTGCTTAACCCTCTGTAACCTCCAAAATAATAAGTATCGCCGATGCGGATTCCAGTGCCCTGCAGCATTTTGTCAAATTCATCACCCAGCTTACCTTCGTTCACTGCCTTTAATTCGGACTCATAGTCATCAAACAAAAACGGCATATCCAGAATACCAAATTTCTCATCATATGTGGTCAGTACAGAGATAGCAGGATTACAGACCTGGATCGTATTCATGGCACAGCCCTCCAGCATCTCCGTATCTCCTCCCAGCGCTCCGTTGGGATAATGGTCCACTTTAATCTTTCCCCCTGACGCTTTCTCCACATATTCTATAAACTTAGCTTCCCCGTCCGCCTGTGTGGTACCGCTTTCGGGTCCTATACTGGCAAACTTTATGGTGATAGGGTCCAGCCCGTCAAGCTCTGCATCCGCCTCCTGGCTCTCCTCCTGCCGGCCTTCTTCTTTTTGCTCCTGTTTTGTGTCAGATGCCCCCTCTTTCTTCTCATCACTGCCGGAGCTGCCGCATCCGTAGAGAGTGGTAACACAAAGTGCACAAGCCAATAAAACCGCTAATCTTTTCATTCTTTATCCTCCTTGCGCATCCCGCGCGGAAACATTAATCTAAGATTTCTATTACACCTGCATCGGCATTGATCCGAATGTGATCCCCTGATTTTACTGTTTCATAGAACGCTTCATCCACCTTATCCACCATAGGGATATCCATAATGATGGCGCTGGAAACAAGAACGGTTTCCGGGTATCTGATGATCATCCCTTTCGGCGCATTGTCCTTTTTGTTAAGCTGAAAAAGACCGTCTGCCTGAACTACGGAGCTGCCTTTACCACTTGGGAAGATCAAGATCTTTTTCGCTATACTCTGCCCTTCCAGTGCATGGGCCGGCTCAATGACTTTACCCGTGTCCGGCTCGATGAGATAAAACATGATATTATCGCCTGATACCAAGGCTTCCCCTTCTACAATCCCCTCTGAAATTTTATGACATCTGAATTTCTTTTCCATCAGACCACCTCCCCGTTCAGTGCTGCATCAATACATGTGTCCAGATCACGTATGACGAAATTGATTCCTCTGCGTTTGGGATAATATGCACACTTGGGAGATTCCGTAACGCCTGTCTTTCCCTGTAAATGTTTCCAGCAGGGCTGATCCGGACAGGAATCCGGTACAATATACCCTCCGGCTTTCTCGATCACCTCTGTAATGCCCATTCTGTCAGCCAATTCCTTTACATGATAGGATGTGAGAATCCACATCTCTTTCTTCAGTTTCTTACCCTGTAATCTTGCGGCGATATGCTTTGCCTGTTCCAATGTAAAATGGGGGCATCCGAACATTGCAAAATCGATTTTCCTGTTACCTTCAGCTGATATTTCCTCCAGAATCTCCTCTAAATCTTCATTGGTAATAGTCACTGTGCGCTCCGGTTCCTTTCCCCCAAAAGCCTGTTCCAAAGTCCGGGCTTCCGGTGTACAGCCGACAATATGGTACATGCCATAAGCACCGGAAGTATTGAGCTGGGCCCCCAGATTGGTCAGTGCTTCCTTCCCTATGTGTTTCGGAAGCCCGGTAAATACGGGAATCCCGCTTCCGATCTTTCGTCCGCAGTATCCGAGAAGATGATACTCAAAATCGGATTTCATGTCTGCCTTAACTTCTACCAGAATATTTCCCTTTCTGTTCTCATCAAGAAGCAGACCGTACTCCGGCACAAAGCCCGTGATCGCTGCGCATAACGCACTGTTTGCTCCCTCCCGGTTGCTTCTGGCTCCCCACACGGAATTCACATAGGGTGTCGCACTGGATTCCGAGAAAGCCACAATCTCTCCGAAATTGGGGACATTCGTTGCAACATAGGGAGTGCAGTTATATGTCAGAGTCGCACCTAACCCCTTATATGCGTTATGTGTCCTCTGCATAAAATCAGCATCCTCCTCTGACACCATATTCCGCTCCTGAAAGAATGAAATACAGAACCCCGGGTTCACTGTCGGTGAGACTCTGCAGTATGCACCCGCATTCAGCAGTTTCTCCGCGAACCACAAATCCGCGTCCTGATTGGACAGAGCTACATGTGCCCTTGTTATGGGCACCATCCGGGGCGCATCAAAGGATTCTCCGATAGCTACCTGGATTTTCATTGCGTATGCTGTACCTTCCCCATACTTACCGTCCAGCATATTCTGTTGTTCCTGCGTTAACTCCATAATATTCCTCCTCCCGCATATCACCTGTATACAGTTATTATATTTCTTGTATTCAATATTGTCAATCACTTTTCCGACGTTTTTCGACATTTTTCCGACGCGCTTATGATTTGTGAAAACAAAAAAGGACTGCCGTGGTAGTACGGCAGCCCTCTGGGCCGAGATAAAAGTAACTGTTTTTCTATTTTACGGATAACTGCTTCAGTGTATCACCGGCAATACGGTAAACGGTCCAGTCTTCCATTGGCTCCGCTCCCAATGATAAATAGAAGTCGATGCTTGGTTTATTCCAGTCCAGGCACCACCATTCCAGGCGCCCGCAGCCTCTCTCCACTGCAATTTGAGCCAGTTTTTTCAATATGCCCTTTCCATATCCATTTCCCCGGTATTTTGGCTTTACATATAAATCTTCCAGATAAAGCCCCGCACGCCCTAAAAAGGTGGAAAAATTATGAAAGAACAGTGCAAAACCTATCTCTTCATTATCTACCACTGCAAAAATCACTTCCGCTTTCTTTTTGTCAAATATCCACTCCTCCAAAACCGCTTCTGTGGCGATCACCTCATGTTCCATCTTTTCATAAGCGGCAAGCTCTTTTATAAACTTCAGTATAAGAGCTGTGTCTTTTCTTTCCGCATATCTGAACTTCAGATGTTTTTCCGACATGGTTACCCTTCCTCCCGAATTTTTTTCCACAACAGACTGTTGTTCTCAATGTATCCCTCTATTTTTCCGCTGTCTTTCAAATAAGATAAATAAGAACGGACTGTACTTCCTACCAGCACATACTGCTCATAGGTCATGGTAATCTGATAATCGGAAAAGAGCCTTTGCAGCAATGCTTCAAATGTGATTGGCTCCCGGCAGATCTCTGTGATATGATCTGCAATCTCCAGAACCTTCTTCCTGTTGCATTCTGCCAGCGGACGGATATCTTTTACAGGCTCTGCATGAGACGGAACAAATATCTCCGCCTGCATAGCCGCTACTCGTTCCAGTGTATTTAAGTACGCTTCCACATCATAAATAAAAGTGAGCTGATATTTCTCCAGAGCAGCTGCACTGCTTAGGCAGTCAGCGAGAAACACTGTCTGGTCCGGGGTTCTGAACCCTACCATATCAAGGAAATGCCCCGGCAGAGGAATCACTTCTATCTCCTTTGGAAAGCCGATGTCTGTCAGCTCTTTCGCCTCACTGGGGGCTGCCATCAAAAATTTATGCCTTAAATCCTGAAAGGGATATCCGCCATACAGAAGCGCCGGCTCCAGCTGCGGGTATTTTGTGAAGGCAGCCTCCATCCCATTTGCAAATATGTCACAGCCGTACTGCTGCTGAAGATAACGGTTGCCGCCGATATGGTCTGCATTGGAATGTGTGTTTAGGATAGCTTTCAATGACCAGCCGTTCTGCTCCAGAATTTTACGGATTTTTCTCCCTGCATCCTTGTCATTGCCGCTGTCGATCAGATAAACCTCCTGATCATTTGCCAGATAGATTCCGATTTTTGCCGGACTCTGAATATAATAACTCCGCTCTCCGATCTGTATCAGTTCATACATAATAAAATACCGCTGTTACCGTTCCCCCGCATGCGCCAGCACACTTTACATTCCGGCAGCGGCATAGGGAACGGTAATACACCCCTTTCACTCATATTTCGGATAAAAAATCATGCTGTATATATTACATTTACGATCCTTAGGATTATATAAAATATAGCATACATATTTTCTGTCTGCAATAAAACAATCCCCTGAAGAACGCTGGTCATACTCCGGTCCGGATTTACTTTCTTCAGCGAAAATATGGTCCTGCTTTTGCATAAAGGCGGCATATAAAACAAAAGTCCCCCTCCCATCTTTCAAATTGGTTGTAAAAAATTAAGTTCAATTGGTGGTTGATGCCCCACAAATCCTTGTATATAATACAAATTGGACCAAACCAATTGGAGGAACCCATGCAAATTCAAATAGACAAATCAAAAAAGACACCTTTATACAGACAGATCACAGAACAAATTCAGGCCCAGATCATTTCCGGTGAGATCCCGGATGGCTTTCAGTTCCCATCGGAACGTCAGTTAGCGGATACACTGGGCGTGAACCGGACAACTGTATTGAACGCGTATAAAGAATTAAAAGCGGATGGTCTGCTGGCCTCCCATGTGGGAAGGGGCACCACAGCCGTCAGAGGAACTGACCAAAAAATCCGCAAAACGGATTCCCGCAGAGAACCCATGTGGGAGTATTTGTTCAGCGACTATCTAAAAAACCGCGACACCTTTGATGTCAACAAATATCTGGAAATGGCGAATCAAAAGGATGTCATATCCTTTGCCGCCGGTATTGCCTCTTTTGAAAATCCGCCTGTCCGGGCTTTCAAAGGAATTGAACATGAGCTGTTATCCAACCCGAAGGGAATGCTGGTCTCTCCTGTGGCAGGTTTTTCATCCCTGCGCAAGGTCATGGCCTCATACATGCAGAAGCGCTCCTGTTTCTGCCATCCTTCCGAGATCATGCTCGTTTCCGGTGCCCAGGAAGGTATCGACCTTGCGGCACGTGCCTTTCTGAATCCCGGCGATATTGTGCTGATTGAAGAACCGTCCTTTTTCCCGGCGATTCAGAGCTTCCGTTCCATGGGTGCCAGGCTTATGGCAGTCCCCATGGAGCATGACGGAATGGATGTAAGGATTCTGGAACAGCTCTTAATGCGCTACCATCCGAAATTGATCTACACCATGCCCACTTATCATAACCCCTGCGGCGTGACCATGAGCACTGCCAAGAGAGTCCGGCTGCTGGAGCTGGCTGCCAAATATTCTGTGCCCGTTCTGGAGGATGACCCCTACAGTGAACTGAGTTTTGAAGGCCAGACCACAGCCCCCTTAAAATCCATGGACACCAACGGAAATGTGATTTATCTCAGTTCTTTTTCCAAAACCATCTATCCCGGGCTGCGTCTGGGCTGGATCTGTGCAGACAGGAAATTGATCCACCATTTTTCCGGTATCCGTCAGCTTATAGATTTACATTCCTGCTGCATTTCACAACAGATCGTGGAGCGTTTTATTGTCAATGGGGAGATGGAAAAGTATGTGGAACTCATACGAAAGGAATATAGGGAAAGAAGGGATATGATGGTGGAGGCCCTGAACCGATATGCTCCCCGCGGGCTTTCCTGGAATATACCAAACGGCGGATACTATCTGTGGTGCAGACTTCCGGATGGCCTGTCAGCCGACCAGCTGGCTTCACAGGCTGCCAAAAACGGTGTTGCCATTCTGCCCGGCATGCCTGCCTATCTGACCAAACAGAAAGGGGAAGGCTATATCCGGTTAAACTATACCTTTCCTCCCAGGGACAGGATCGTCCGCGGCGTAAAAATTTTATGTGATGTGATGAGGGAACTGATCACAGCCCACGCAGAGAGTGATCCCTTAACAGAAAACGAAATAAACCCAATATTATAATTATTTTTAAAGGAGTATTTCCATGGAATATAAATACGCAAGAAGAATGTCATATGTAACCGCTTCCGAGATCAGGGAGCTTTTAAAACTCACAGAACAGCCGGAAGTCATTTCATTTGCAGGAGGCCTGCCGGCTCCTGAACTGTTTCCCATTGAGGAGATCAAAGCTGCCAACAATTATGTGCTGGACCACAACGGAGAACACGCTCTGCAGTATGCGACCACAGAAGGATATCAGCCCCTCCGGGAGTGGATCGCCGCACGTATGAACGCACAGCTTGGCACTTCCTTCTGCCATGAAAACATACTGATCACGCACGGTTCCCAGCAGGCCCTGGATCTTTCGGGAAAGGTATTTTTGGATGAAGGAGATGTGGTACTGTGCGAAAGTCCTACATATCTTGCCGCCATCAGTGCGTTCAAGGCATATGGATGCAGCTTTGCGGAGGTTCCCACAGATGACAGCGGAATGATCATATCTGAACTGGAAAAAGCTTTGAAGGAAAACCCCACCGCAAAGCTGATCTATGTGGTCCCTGATTTCCAAAATCCCACAGGAAGGACCTGGAGTCTCAAGCGCAGACAGCAGCTTGCTGAAATCTCCGCAAAATACAATGTGGCAGTTGTAGAGGATAATCCCTATGGTGAGCTGAGATATGAAGGTGAATTCCTGCCCTCCATCAAATCCTTTGACCGAACGGGCAATGTCCTGTGCACCGGTACCTTTTCAAAAATCTTTTGCCCCGGTTACCGGATTGGATGGATCGCGGGAGAAAAAGAAGTCATCCGCAAATATGTCCTGGTAAAACAGGGCGTAGATTTACAGTGCAACACCATAGCCCAGATGGTCATCTCTGCCTATCTGGAAAAATATGATATTGACGCTCATATTGATAAAATACGTGAAGTATACCGGAAACGGCGCGACACAGCCATAGAAGCCATACACCGCGCTTTTCCCTCAGATATTAAATTCACCAGGCCCGAGGGCGGACTGTTTCTCTGGATTGAGCTGAATGAAAAAACAGACACTGTAAAGCTGCTCGAAAAATGTCTTGAACACAACGTGGCCTTTGTCCCCGGAAACTCCTTTTTCCCCAACACGAAAAAGTGCAATACCCTTCGGATAAACTTTTCTAATATGCCGGAGGACAAAATATCTGATGGAATTATGCGTATGGGCAAAGCTCTAAAAGAATTCACTGAAAAGAAAAAGAGTTCAGACTTGTAAAATGCATCCGATATCGGTTATGATCCACCGATATCGGATTTTTATAATCGGATTTTTATGCGGCACCGTTTATTCTCTGCCAACTAAGACAGCCGTTTTCCCCGCTTCTGTCAGTATAACCGTACCTCGTTCCACTATGGGACGCGTATCCGGGATTCCCTTATATTTAGAGTAAAATGTCCGGAAAATATCTCCCTGTTCCAGAAAGTGATATATGTATAACCGGTTCCGCTCTGAAAAATCAGCTTTTAAAAGCCCCAGTTGAAACAAATAATTCAGATTATCCCCTGACTCCTTTATCTCCTCCTCCGTCTCCATTCCGCTGGACATATAAAAAACATTTTTATATTCCTGCACATGTATATGGCTTGTCTCATACAAGACTACAAGGCGAAATACCGGCAGCCATTTCGTTTCCTGAAGCTGGGTAAGTAAAAAAGCCTGCTGTCTTGAAAGGAAGGCTTCCCTGCAGATGTAATTGCAATTCCAGTAAGCGAAGTCATCAGATTTATAGCGGCAAATAAAATCATCGTTTTTCATTATATCATTCCTGTATTCTGCCATATTCCAATTACACCCCATTTCTGAATAAGCCATGCATTTTCATTCATTTTCTTGTATTAATTATAACATTATATTTTCCGATGTCCATAAAATTATTGCAGAAATCATATTTTTTCTCACAAAAACATTGTTTTTGTGTATTTTAATAAATATTCAATTTTACTGTCTTTCTTTAGGAAAACTTTAGATTTATATAATGCGGTTCTTTAAGAAATCAGGATATGCTTTCATAATGGGGGTGAGGATATGAAAAAAATTATAATCGTTTTTTTCACACTGTTATGTACTTTTGCTTTGACATCCTGTACTGGCTCGGCTTATGAAGGCAGCAGACTCGGAAATGAGAATCATCTCATTATGGAATACCGCATATTCAATACTACGGATTCACAGCCGCTGAAACTTGAAAAAGGGGATGTCATTGACGCCGAAATCGTGTGTGATTCCGGCAGGCTTTCTGTCAAAATACAAAAAGATGATGAAACACCCATATATGAAAAAGAAAAGATTGATCTCTCCACTACGTTTCAGGTTCCTATTGAAGAAAGCGGAACTTATAACATAACGATAACGGGAGAAAAGGCTAAGGGAAGTGTATGTTTTAAACGGGTCAAAGGTTAACTTGGACAGGCACACCATTGATGGATAAATTGGTGTGCCTGTTTTGGTTCTGTGTCTGATTTACGCAACTGTATAACTAACCCCAGGATTTCCATCCTCAGTTCAGAAGTTTTTTACGTTCTCTGTGCCGCATATAAATAATCCCCGTAATATCTGCTAAAAACCATCCGATGGGTATCGCCCACCAGATTCCCACAACACCGACTGCTTCTATCGGTGCCAGTATATAAGCCAGAATCACTCTGGTACCCAGGGAAATGATGGTTAAAACCAGGGACATCTCAGGAATATTTATTCCCCTGTAATAACCGTACAATAAAAACAAAATGCCGATACCTATGTAGAATGCGCCCTCAATCCGCAGATATCCCGCACCGATCTGTATGATTTCCGTATCAGAGGGGGATACAAAAAACAACATAAGATTTTTTGCAAGCAAAAATACCAACACAGAAATCACCCCGCAAAACAGTGCTGAAACCACAAACGCCTGTCTTGTTCCTTTCCGGATCCTGTTTTCTTTTCCGGCACCGTGATTTTGGGAAATAAACAGGGAAAAGGCATTGCCGAATTCCTGTGCAGGCATATAGGCAAAAGAATCAATCTTGACTGCGGCTGTAAAGGCAGCCATAACGGCAACGCCAAAGCTGTTTACCAGCCCCTGGATCATGAGGATACCCAGATTCATTACAGACTGCTGTATAGATGCTGCAAATGAAAATCTTGTTATTTCCTGCATAGATTCCCTAGTCAGGAATATCCGGTTCTTTCCGAACAGCCGAAGCCTGAATACGGGTTCCTTGATCCACACATAGATGGATATACCAACCCCGGATATGGCCTGGGATATTACAGTGGCCTGCGCAGCGCCGCCGATACCCCAGCCAAAAGTCACAACAAAAATAATATCAAGCACAACATTCAGAACGGATGTTGTTCCCAAAAAGACCAGCGGTATCACAGAATTTCCGATAGACCTCAGAAGATAGGCATAATAATTATATAAAAACACAAAAAATATTCCGGCAAATATTATTTTTACATACTCATGTGACATCTCTAATATTTCTGCCGGTATCTGCAGTATCCGTAAAATCTGATTTATAAATACAAACACCAGAACATTTATGACTACCGTAACTCCGCCTATCAGCAGAAAAGATCCCTGCACACATACTTCCATCTTTTCCTTATCCTGTTTTCCGAAATAAAAGGAAACCAGAGAACCGCTGCCCATACATAATCCGATCAGGATAGAAGTCAGAAATGTCATAAGTGTATAGGCCGCCCCCACAGATGCCATGGCATCGGCTCCTACAAATCTGCCCACGATCAGCGTATCCGCTATATTGTAAAATTGCTGCAGGAGATTTCCTATAATCATGGGGCCTGCAAATATGAGCATGGTTTTAATAATATTTCCTGTTGTCAGATCCTTCTTCATTGTTACATCATATTCCTTTTCTCATTTATTCTTAACCTTTATATCATAACGCAGGAAGGAATATTTGTATACTTTATCTTGCATTTTAATGTCCTGATTCAGCAAATTCTCGTAACGGTTCAGCTTTTCTGAACGGTTATAAATTCTCATTTTCCAGTCCATACTCTTTATATAACTTTTCTCTGTATTCTGTATCAAAAGAAGCCCTCTGTAAATCATCTATTCTGTTATCATGAAAAAGAAGCTGTATTAGCCTTGTTAATTTTTCTTCTCCAAAATTTCTGCCTCTTCGTTCCCCTTCAATGATTCCTTCCCGTACTCCTTCCATACGCATCTGCTGAAACGCTGTACACATATTTATCCCTCCTTCTTCTGTTCGTATGACCTCTGCATTTTCTTTGATCAATGGAATATCCAAAAAATTCCCAACCAGCCTGCCCCTTTTCCACTCTAAGTTTTTGTAATGCTCCTGGTTTTTCTTAAGGAATTCCTCCATGGCATTTTTATCTTTTGCCACCCGCAGCAGCTCGAAGACTTCCTGCAGACCAGTTCTAAAGTTCCCGGGATTGACATTTCCGCTGTACACCAGATTCAGCGGATAGTTTGGAATGTAATGTTTCCAGGGTTCCAATACCTTGGGAAATTCCAGCATATCATGAAGGCACATAGGGCCGTCCAACAACATCATAGAGCATATGTCTGACCGGCATTCCATAATGGACCTTTCGCTGCCCTTCAACAGCAAGCTCAATACCGAGAATGCTCTCTTCCAGTCCGCTTCCTTTTTGTACATCGCGCAGCTTTTTGATCACTGCCGGCTGTCCGTCTTTCCCCGGTACTTTCATTTGTTTTTTCTCATTCATTTCTTCCAGATATTCAGGTTTGATCACCTGCTCTCCCTGAAAGACTGCACCGTTAAACAAATCCGCAAATACTTCATTATCTGACAGACAGTTGTAAACATCTTCATCTTTTGCATTTAATACTGATGCAGCTAACCTTTGTTTTTCCATCCGGCCTCCTTCAGGAAAGCAGACAGTTTTTGTGCTGATATGACACAGCGAAAATCATGCAGTTTTTTTCTTTTATTATACAATATATAACATTGCATTTCAATTCTGTTTTTCCTATCTGCCTTCCATATGTTTCACACTGAACTTTTGGCTGAAACGCCATTGATAAATAGAAACTTGTATTTAGAAATGTAAATGTAACTGTTCAATTAAGTCGGCGCATTTGCTTCGCTGACCGAGCATAAGAGTACCAGCAACAGGTATTCACTGAATCGTTACATGTAAACAACAAATGTAGACTTATTATATTCTTATTTTCCGGCAGATGCAATGACTTTATAAAAGTTTTATGTTTTTTGAATTTATCCTCTGCCGTCCATATGCCACTGTTTCCCCAGGTGTTTTCAGCCAAAAGGTGCGAAAACGCCCGGACAGACAAAAATCCGCCCCCAAAGGGCAGAAACTATACCGTTCCTGCCCTCCCGGGGCGTTCAAAATCATCCAAAGGACTGCTCTGTTCTATCGATGATCTCATCTTGCAGCGCTTTGCTTAAATTGCGGAAATGGTCGCTGTATCCAGCCACACGCACGATCAAATCCTTGTATTCCTCGGGACGTGCCTGCGCGTCTAAAAGTGTCTGGCGGTCAATCACATTAAACTGAATGTGGTGCCCGTCCAGGTTAAAATATGTCCGGACCAGATTTGCCATCTGTATCAGTCCGTTTTCACCGGATACCACCTGAGGCGTAAACTTTTGGTTCAGCAGAGTTCCCCCTGTATTCAGATGATCCATCTTGGAGCAGGATTTCACTACCGCTGTAGGGCCGTGCACATCTGCCCCTTTCTCCGGGGATATCCCTTCGGATACAGGCTTATGGGCCAGACGTCCGTTGGGGCTTGCCATCATCACTTCCCCGAAATAGACATGACAGGTGGTTGGCAGCATATTGATGCGGTACTTTCCGCCTTTCATATTCGGCCGTCCGGTCACGCTCTCATAGTAGAATGAAAATACATCCTTCATAATATCATCTGCATAGTCATCGTCATTGCCGTATTTCGGCGTCTTATTGCTGACAAGATTCCAGATTCGCCCATGTCCCTCAAAATTGTCATTCAGCGCCTGCATCAGCTCAGACATGGTAAATTTCTGTTTGTCAAAAACATTGTATTTTATGGCAGCAAGACTGTCTGTAATGGTTCCGATTCCCACGCCCTGCAGATAGTTGGTGTTATATCTGGCTCCCCCGGCATTGTAGTCCTTTCCCTTGGCAATACAGTCATTGGTGATCACGGAGAGAAACGGTACCGGCATATAGCGGGCATAAATCCCCTCAATGACATGATTGCCGCGCATTTTGATATCCAGGAAATACAAAATCTGCTTTTTATAGGCTTCAAAAAGCTCCTCATAAGATTTAAAATCCTCCGCTTTTCCAAGCGCCAGGCCAAGCGGTTCCCCGGCGGCCGGGTCATATCCGTTGTGAAGGGTGATCTCAAGGATTTTTGGCAGATTAAAATAACCGGTCAGTATATATGCCTCGTTTCCAAAAGCGCCCGTCTCCACACATCCACTGGTGCCGCCTTTTCTTGCATCTGCAATGGATTTCCCTGCGTTTAAAAGCTCCTGAATTATACTCTCTGTGTTGTAAAAAGCAGGCTGTCCCCATCCCTTTCTGGATATCTCGCAGGCTTTTATGAGAAACTCCTGAGGAGTCTTTTTACTGATCTGCACATTTGAGCTGGGCTGCAGAAGTTTCATTTCATCCATACACTCCAGGATCAGATAGCTCACCTCATTGACACCGTCATGTCCCTCCGGTGTCACTCCGCCGGTATTGATGTTGGCAAAGTCTGTGTATGTGCCGCTTTCCTTCAGTGTAATCCCCACCTTTGGAGGTGCCGGCTGATTGTTGAATTTTACCCACAGACACTCCAGCAGTTCTTTTGCCTGCTCCCGGTTAAGAATCCCTTCCTTGACATCGTGTCTGTAAAAAGATATCAGATGCTGATCCAGTCTTCCGGGGCTGTAGGCATCCCACGGGTTTAACTCACTTGTCACAGCCAGATGCACAAACCAATACATCTGAAGTGCCTGCCAGTATGTCTCCGGCTTATGTGCCGGCACAACCTTGCAGTTTTCAGCAATCTGCAGAAGTTCCTCTCTGCGTACCGGATTTTCTTCTTTTTGGGCAAGCTTAAGGGCATAGTCATGATACCGTTTTCCCAGAAGGATCACCGCATCACAAGCAATATCCATGGCACGAAGCTCATTCTCTTTATCCAGCGCCTCCGGGTCCCGGCTGTAGTCCAGATGTCCAAGCGCTTCCCGTATCTTCTCCTTATAGTCCAGAAGCCCCCGCTTATAAATGTTTTCGGAACCCACGGTATGCCCCGGACCTCTCTGTTCCATAAATTCAGTAAAAATACCACATCTATAGGCTTTCTTCCACTCCGGAGTCATTTTTTCCAGTATCCGGTGCCGGATGGAACGTCTCTCCCAGAAAGGGATCATTTCCTTTTCCTGAAACCCATAGTCCTCTTCACGTACCTTGAAGCTGATCAGCTCCCTGTCATTCATCACATGGAGATCCTGTACTGTATGGCAGCATAATTCCGGAAAGGTCGGTGCTGCCTGCGGCCCGTTTCCCTTCTCTCCCACCAACAGCTCGCCTTCCCCTATGTGCAGCGTCTTCTCGGCAAAATAGTGTTTTAAGACCAGTGCCCGTAATTCCGGTACAGATACAGTGCCCTCATATCTGCGGTATACTTCGGTTTCTATTTTTGCCCGCTCCATATCTATATGCGCTTCTGTCTCCAGGCTTTCCCTGCGAAGCCTGCGGATTCTCTCGTTCATTCCCCGTTCCATCTGTATCAACCTCCTATCCTGGCCTGAAATCCCCGTTTCAGACACATATCCAACAGCTCCTGCATGCGTTCCTTAGAAGGAGTCGTAAAATCTCTGCCCCTGTATTCCTGTCCCAGCCTTGAATATTTTCCACTCCCTGTGTTGTGATAGGGAAGCAGGTGAATCCATTTTTGCCCTATGGAATGGGCATCAAGAAAGTCCAGTGTCTCTTTCATGTTCCTGTCCGTATCATTGACACCGCCCACAACCGGAATCCGTATCCAGACAGCGGCTCCGCTTTTTGACAGTTTTACGAGATTATCCAGGATCCTCTCATTTCCCGCTCCTGTCATTTTCTCGTGCAGACCGGAGTCCATGAGCTTTATATCGTATAAAAAAGTATCCGTATAAGGAATCACACTCTCTATATTTTCCCATGGGACATAACCGCAGGTATCCACATTCACACGTATTCCCCGCTCTGTCAGACCGCGCATGAGCTGTTCCAGAAATTCCTTATCCCGGGCCAGTACCTCTCCTCCCGAGAGGGTGACCCCGCCATGGGACTGCTCGTAAAAAGGCTGGTCTTTTAATGCCTCCCTAACCAGCTCCTCGACCGTATATTCTCTGCCTGCAAATTCCCTGGCATTTTGCAGACAGTATTCTTCACACGTATGGCATACACTGCACTTTTCTGGATCCGTCACCGGTCTTGGCCCCTCCATGGAAACAGCGCCGTCGGAACAGGCCGCGGCACACTCCCCGCATCCTGTACATTTTTCCTGATTCCACATAAACTGCTGACGGTACTCCTGTGTCTCCGGGTTGTGACACCAGACACAGGAAAGCGGACATCCCTTAAAAAATATGGTAGTTCGTATTCCTTCCCCATCATGAATAGAATACTTCTGTATGTCCGTCACCAATTGCGCTTTCATCTAAGCTGTACCTCTCTTTATGTACTATAGCCTGAAAAACAGTCTATAAAAAGCATTATATTACCTCAGTGCACTAAAGTCAACGGATGTGCTTTCACATTCCACATAGAAACATTACCGCCGAGAAACAGTGCTTTACAATCCCTATATATAGCGTTATAATATATCTAACAGATATATATGAGAGGAGACTATTATGCTGGAATCCATTGCACTCGGCATGCTGCTGGAAAAGGACCTGACAGGCTATGATATAAAAAAGTTCATAGAAAACGGAATCGGTGTCTTCTATAAGGCAAGTTTCGGAAGCCTGTACCCTGCATTAAAAAGATTAACGGAAAAGGGATATCTGACAACCAGGGATAAACCGCAGGGCAGCAGAAAGAAAATTTTTTACCACATAACAGAGGAGGGACGGAAACAATTTTTCCACTGGCTCTCCTCCCCCATGGATATTTTTGAAGGCACCAATACCCATTTGGCAAAGGTTTACTTCTTCGACCATCTGGATGCTGAAATTCGCAGTCAGCAGCTACTGGAATATGAGATCAATAACAGAAATTATCTGAAAAAGCTCAGGGAGCTGGAAAAAGGATTTACGGAACTGGATAATAAAGAATGCTTTTATTATAAACTCTCCACTCTTTATTACGGAATCTGCATTACGGAGGAAACCATCCGCTGGTGTCGTCATATCCGTATGCAGAAACCGCTGACAGATCTGTTGGAAAGGGAAAGGTAATACTATGATAACAAAATCCCCAAGCGGGGCGCTGAGCCCTTACTACTATAAAGGCGGCAGCTTTCACGGTATTCATTATGGAAGTTATTTTGATGATTCCGAAGGTCTGCTGTCCATGATAGGCAGAGAAGAGGCATTTATATTAAAATCCCCTCAAAAGCGCCGCATATTAATTGATTTATATGAGACTGACTTGACAAAGGAACTGACAGAAACGCTTGCAGAACATATTGAAAAAATAAGGCCCCGAATTGTTAAGCTGGCAATTACCACGGAGAAAAGAAGTCTGAGGAAACTACAGAAAGCCTTGCATAAAAAGGCTGCGTTAAATAGCGGACAGCTTTATTTCTGTACCGATATGGAGGAGGCCAAGACCTGGCTGGTACATGACTGACCAGTCTAAGTGTACATCGAATCGTGACATACAGCCTGTCAAAAGCAATTCTTATTTTCATGCAGGTCTTGCTATGACAGGCAGGACACAATATCCAATACTTCTTTTCCATTTTTAAACTATGCCTTTATCTTTCCATTTTCCTCCTATAAACCGGCATATTCCAAATAATGCCGTACAGCTCCAAGTAAATGCCGTTGTCCACCAAATCCCCCATTGACCTATAAATGAGATGTTCGTCAATAAGAAAACAAATACTAAACGGCAGACAATTTCAACGATTCCATTTACCATTGAATAAGCAGAATCTCCTGCACCATTTAAGAGATAGCGCAGTATCTGTCCCATGCCGAGTGCCAAAAAAAATGTACTGGTAATGTGAATCCCTTTCACAGCATTATCAATAATACACGTATCTGATACAAAAATATTCATGACTATTCTCCCAAAGCCCCGGAATACCAAAACAAGAATAAGAGAATATACCAAACAGATTTTCAAAGCAGCAACCAATCCCTGTCTGATCCTTTCTGTATTTCCTGCCCCGATATTCTGCCCTGTATAAGTTGCTATTGCTGTGCCCAATGCAGTAAATGGCTGCTGGATTAAACTTTCTATCTGGCTTGTCGCCGTAAAAGCCCCTATCATACTCGTTCCATATCCATTTATTACCCACTGCAAAATCGTTGTTGATAAGTAAATAAACGAGTACTGGAATCCCATTGGTATGCATATCCTAAAGATTTGCTTTGCCATAGCTTTATCAAACTTTGCCTTCTTGAATGCCGTTTCAAAACAAGAATATTTTCTTATGGCATAAATAAAACATAAAATCCCTGCTATTCCTTGCGCCAACAATGAGGCGATTGCTGTCCCCTCAACACCCGTATGAAATATCAAGATAAATACCAAATCAAATGCAATATTCAATATACTGCAAACCACCAAAAAAATAATTGGTGTTTTCGCATCACCTAACGAACGTAATACGCTAAACGGTATGTAATATAAGATTACAACCACCAGACCGCCTAGTGATATTGACATATAATTGATGGAATCTTCCAACAAAGAAGCAGGCGTATTCAGCAATAAAAGAATCGGTTTTGTGACCAGCAATGCTAAAATGGAAATCATCAAGGTACTAAGTATTGTTATCATTGTGCCATTTCTGATTGCCAAAGCCGTCCCCTCTTCATCCTTTGCCCCATAAAATTGCGAAACAACAATTCCTGAACCAATCGCAATTCCAAGACAGAGAGATGTAAACACCATAGATACAGAACCCGTTACACCTACGGATGAAAATGCGTCTGCACCTATCAGATGTCCTACAATTATCCTGTCCGCAATAATAAATGACTGTTGAAATATTGTTCCAAACATAAGTGGAATGGCAAAACATAAAAGTAATTTTAAAGGACTTCCTTTTGTCATATTTGTTTGTGTACTCAATTCTATGACTCCTTTAGTAGGGTCAAACACGGTATTAAGTAATCACCTTGCCTTTCGTATCTGCCGTCCATTTTCTCAAATTGTGAATCAGAGAATAAAAACAATTGCGGACAGCCAACGTTTTTTTATCTTCTGAATTATACTATGGCAATAAAAGAGCCGCTAAATCCTGTAATGTAGCTGCTATATATGTAATGTCTTTGATTCCGTATTTTTGAATCACATATGCAAACACCTCCCATTTTTGGGCGGTGTTTGCAATCTTAATTCTTTTTTGTCCTCATGTTCCATCTAAATCAAATAATAATATTTCATAATTTGTTTTATCAATCTATTTCTGCCTTCACAGGTACAGGTTATTCTATCGCTGCCGGAATCACCCAAACCTCCATATAATAGATTCCATCCATATTTTTGAAATATTTCTCAGCGGAAAACGGCTGGGTCACCAGCTTATGGTTCGGAAGCCAGGTGCCGAAGAGGTATTTTCCCGCCTGATACAGTGCTTTTGTCACAAGCTCTTCAAAGCTTTCCGCTTCAATGCCGCAGACAACGTATTCTCCCGGCGGCAGTACCTCTTTTACCATTCCTTCCGGTATCTCCTTTTGGCTTGCCAGCCCTCCTGCAAAATAGGTAAACTCTCCCCTCTGCGGATCAGGCCTGTATGACATTCCCAGTTCCACATCCGGATTCAGATACTCCGCAAACCTCTCTTTTTCCTTGTGGTATTGCTTCCAAAGCTGTCCCGGTATATCTACTCCTGTACTCTCGCCTGCCGGGATCTGGTCTTCTATCTTCACTTTTGTCTCAAACCCCAAATATGTCTCCGGTTCATTGAGTGTTTTTCTGTTGATCTCCAGAACAATATTTCCTGCAAGCAGCGGAACTCCTTCGTCGATCATGGTATAACTCATGGATATCTCAGGTTTTAGAAAAGTATTCAAAAGCGGACGCCTATCTCTGTATTCCTCCGGCGTCAGTCCGTAGGTGGATTTGAATGCTCTGGTGAAATTGGCATGGCTGGAAAACCCGTAATCCAGGGCAATGTCCAGTATCCTCTGTTGGTCTTTTTCCAGTTCTGCGATCACCAGGGCCAGGCGGCGCAGTTTTACATATTCCTGGACCGTTCTGTTTACCAGACGCTTAAAAAGTCTCTGAAAATAAAAGGGAGACAGCCCTGCTATCTCGGACAGGCGTTCTGCACTGATGTCCTCCTTAATATGCGCTTCTATATAGTCTACTGTATTTTGTATGGCTTCCCATGCGTGCATTTTTGTGCACCTCCTTTATTTGATATGGGTATTTTACCAAATAAATTCCCTGCCGGCTTTTCACCCAGTGCTCATTTCTTCTGGTATTCCTCATGATATACATAAATCTATATACAGCATATCCCATTGACTATTTATTGCAAGGCCTGTTTTCATCTTCTTTCATTTTTTCGCTGTTAACAGTTATTCCGGTCATAATGGTAATTTCCCGGCTGTTGTTCCAAACCGTACCGAAAAACATAAACAGCCTGACAAAGTTCCTTTATTCACAAGAGTATAAAATGCTGTGGAGCATTCATATGTTAGAGTTAAGACCGTCCCGGACGGCAGCGGAAAACAAAACTGCTGACCGCCGGAGAAAAAAAGGTAAGATTCTTTATGAATAAAATCTCAAAAAAACTCCTGCAGATTATCGCTGATTTTACCGATGAATTCCGCGGTGCTTTCAATATCCGTGAAAACGGGGAATGTGCGGGCCGCCGTTCCACTCCGAATATACGCATTGAGACAAAAGAAGGTGCTCCCGGTCTCGTAATACATATAAGCTCCGAAGCACAGAAAGAGACGGTTTATATCCCTGCCTGCGTAACCCACGGAGGGGTTGATGATCTTGTCTACAATGATTTTTATGTAGGCGCAGGGGCTGATGTCACCATCATAGCCGGATGCGGCGTCCACACAGGCAGCGGGGAAACGGCGCGGCATAACGGAATCCACAGTTTCTTTCTGGAAAAGGGCGCACACGTTCTCTACAAAGAGAGGCATATAGGCACAGGACCGGAAAACGGCAAAAAACACATAGACTCTGTTACGGATGCTGTCCTGTTGGAAGACTCCTTTCTGGAAATTGACACCAAACAGATCGGAGGTGTGGACAGCACGCTGAGAAAGACAACAGCCCGGCTGGCCGCAAGGGCCAGACTGACCGTTCATGAAAGGATCCTGACAGAAAAGGAAGAGACTGCCAAAACATATTTTACAGTCTCCATGGATGGAGAAGATTCCGCTGTTGACCTCATCTCACGCTCTGTGGCAAAAGGCGCCTCACGCCAGGAATACCACTCCCGCATCATGGGAAACTGCCGCTGCAGCGGACATTCCGAATGTGACGCGATCCTGGCTGACCGGGGCACGGTAAATGCTGCCCCGGAGTTGTTCGCAGGCTGTATGGACGCTGCACTGATTCACGAAGCAGCCATCGGCAAAATCGCCGGGGAACAGATCATAAAACTTCGTACCCTGGGCCTTACAGAGGCGGAGGCAGAGGAAAAGATCATAGAGGGATTCTTACGTGCATGACAGCGCCCTCACGGCTGCTGCAATATTTTTGCTATTTTATCGAATTCTTTTCAGACTATTGACAAAACAGAAATATGTGATATATTTGTATCAGTTACAAATATATCACATACAAACAGGGAGGTGCAGAATATGCTGAGTGTGCGAAAAGAGGAACTGCTGACCAACGGGCTGGTGGGACTTGCAGGTATTTTATTTTCTGTGCTCAATTTTTTTGCCGATAAAGATTCACTGGCATGTATTTCATTTGCTGTTATCGTATTCCTATATGCCGGCGCTTATTATTACCGGCGTAAAGTAAAAAATGAGCCATGGGACGAGTTAACGGTTGAAAATTACGCGAAGGCCAGACGGCTCACATTGCTGTTTGTGGAATTGACTTTGCTGATCTGGACGGTCCTCTGCATCATCGGGCATCTGCGGGTAACGATCAGTGCCAGCCATATTCTCTTTTATTACGGATCGATCAAACTGGTACAGACGGGAGCATTTCTGTATTTTGACTCTCACATCACAGAGTAGAAAGACTGACTTATGAAAAAGAAACTGACAACAACCATCCGGGAATACCGTATACAAAACAATATGAGCCAGCAGGAACTGGCTGACCTCACAGGTGTACGGCGTGAGACCATTATCCGGCTGGAAAAAGGCGCGTATAATCCATCCCTTCAGTTAGCCATGGACATCTCCCATGTCTTTCACACTACTGTGGAAGAATTATTCACCTTCACAGCCGAACAAGAGGATGAGGAAAAGCATTAATTTGCCCAGTCTGCCGGATATGTCACATAGATAAAACGGGCGCTTTGGGGGACAGAAAACTGTATTTTGGAACCTTTCGGAATCAGAATGATCTCCCCAGGGCCTGCGGTCACCTGCATTTTATCCTTTATGATAGTAAGCGAACCTTCTATGACATAATCAATCTCATCATAGTCCAGAGTCCAGTCAAATGTGGTCTTCTCCATTTCCATGATTCCGCATCCAAGCCGCGGACTCTCTGACAGGGTAAACAGATCATGTGTGTATACCCTGTCATTCCTGTTTCCGGTATCCAGCCGGTCTGTCTCTGTCACATGGATCTTCGGAACTTCCATCTTGATGACGCCTGCAATCTCCTGTCTGTGTACGTCATTTTTCGGACAGCCGGAAGTTCCTATTTTCTCTGTCAATATCTGTGTAATGATCTGTTCAATAGCTTCTCTGCTGATTTCCATTTCTTCACCTGTCTTTCCGTAACAGTTCAGACAAGCTGAACTGTTACGTTTTTCCTTCTTATGCTTCTTTTGAAATCTTTTTATTCCGTACCAGAATCAACGCAGCAAATACTGCCGTGATTCCGCCCACCAGTTTTCCCACGATCATGGGGAAGATCATATCCTGGTTAAATCCTGCCGTAAATCCCAGATGGTCTCCGAATACAAAGGCTGCTGACACTGCAAAAGCCACATTCAGCACTTTTCCTCTGTCATCCATATCCCTCATCATACCGAACATGGGGATACTGTTTGCAAGACTGGCTACCAGTCCTGCCGCTGCCACCTCATTCATGCCTAAAACTTTTCCCAGTCCCATAAGGGGCTTTTTAAATACCTTTGTGATCACATATACCAGCGGAAATGCGCCGGCCAGGACAATGGCAATATCCGCTACCACCTCGAATCCCTCGCCAATGGGATTCATGCCCGGAATCAGGACAATACCGGTAAGCTGTTCTATGATACCCACGCCGAGTCCGAGGGTGATCACTGCCACTACAAACTTTCCAAAATACGTGAATCCCTTTACCATAGCACTCTCAAATTTCCACAGGCCAAGGGCAATGAGCACTGCAAAAATAATGATGGGAATCAGATTTTTGAGTACCATGGTGAACGAATACCCTGCTGCCAGACCGCCTGCCAGAGAACCGATGGGTATGGTGATGACACCGGCAAGAACACCTGTTGCCAGATATTTCCGGTCCTCCTCTCTGATGATCCCGAGAGCTACCGGAATGGTGAATACAATGGTCGGCCCCAACATGGCTCCCACAATAAGTCCACCGAAATTGCCGGCATCCTCATTTAATGCCAGTGCCTGTGCCAGAGGCGCGCCGCCCATATCGTTCGCCAGAATAGAACCTGCAAACATGGCCGGGTCAGCCCCCAAAAGGCCGAACACAGGCACAATGACAGGCTTTAAAAGATTGGCGATCACCGGAGCCAGGGCAATGATTCCCACCATGGAGATTGACAGCGCTCCGATTGCCATGATTCCCTCTTCAAACTTTTCTCCCAGTCCAAAACGGCTGCCGAATATTCTGTCCAGCGCACCCAGGGCCGCAAATATTACCATAATGTAAATAATTATCTCATTGATGCTCAACCGTCATCCCTCCTCATGTATATCCAGTCCGCGGTACATGTGCGGACCTACTTAATCGCTACATCCAGAGTATCTATGATCCCCACAATAGCTGCATCCACCGGTGTTTTTCCATTTCCCACAACCATCCTTGCGGAATTTCCCCGGCAGACCAGGACCATATCCCCAACCCCGGCTCCGATGACATCCGCGGCGACCAGCAGGGATTCCTTTTCCTGTCTGTACCGTTTCATCACATCAATTACCAGGAGCTTCTGTCCGCTGATAGCCTCGTCTTTTTTCGTGGCCCAAACACTTCCGATTACTGTTCCGATTTCCATTCCTATACCTCACTGCTGTCTTCTGACTGTCAGATTATGATTGGAAATATAGTCCTTCGCCAGAGGTGTTATGATCGTCTTTCTGCCGATCAATACGGTTCTGTAACCAGTCCCGCGCATTTTTCCCAGGTCGGATTCCCCAAGCAGCTTAAGGCCGGTCAAATCAAAGGCTGTACTGTCATCTGCCGGTGCACAATCTTTTTTCCAAACCCGCACTGCAAGTTCTGCTGCCTCCTGTACGCCCGAGACGATCTCACCGCCGAAGCGCCTGATCTCCTCCTCATATTCCTGATATTTCTGATATAAGGCCTTGTAGGAAGACTCCCGGTATCTCCGGTATTCCAGACCTTTTTCCAGGATATAGACCTTCCTGCCGCTTAGCAGGGCCTCCAGAATACACTGTGCCTCCGGCTGTCCGGGAATCCCAAGAGCAGTATAAGCCAGTAAACCTATGGAGACTTGTGCTGCCACAATGAAATCATATGTCCCTGCTTCCTGAAGAGTTTGAATCTCTGCAAAGGATCTCAGAATGTTTTCCTCTGCCGGCTCAAGCGCCCCAAGTACCAGAACTTTTCCGGTGCGGGAGCATCCGCAGGTTTCCTCCTGCATTCTGTCCATACGGGCCTTAACTTCCTCTATGATATCATCAATCAGACTGTCCGTCACTTCCGACTTCCCTATATTCACCGCACAACCTCCTTTCCCCGGTTTTACCGTACAATGCGGCAGAAGGTACCTTTTTCAAATCCACAGGCGTTTGCCTCATCATAGTCAATGTGCACATAGGTCTGGAATTCGCTGCTCACCCGGGCAATGGTATCCTCAAAGATCACCGGACGGCTTCCGTAAACTTTGATCTTCAATGCTTCCTTATCTTTTACATGAAGCCTTGCTGCGTCCTCCGGTGTGATGTGCATGTGGCGTTTGGCTATGATCACGCCTTTATCTGTGACGATCTGTCTGTCGCCGTTTGTGATGGTGATTCCCGGCGTGCCTGCAATATCACCGCTTAACCGTACAGGGGGGCGTATACCGAGCACAAGGGAATCTGTCATGGAAATCTCTGCCTGGGTCTCCTTCCTCTCCGGTCCCAGGATGACCACATTGTGAATGGTCCCTTTTGGCCCGGTCAGGGAAACTCTTTCCTTACATACATACTGTCCCGGCTGGGACAGATCCCTTACTTTTGTAAGCCGGTATCCTCTGCCGAACAGACGCTCCACATCTTCCCTGCACAGATGCACATGTCTGCCGGAGGCCTCCACCTCCACCATCATCCTGTCCTTCAGTTCCCTGACAACAGCCTCTACTACTGCCTCTACCTCAACATTCATAAGTTCCTCCATATTTACCAGTCAAAAACTTGAACATCATGATCCAGAATAGGGAGGAGAGCCTGTTCAGGACACGTATGATATCTTCCCGCTCCACATCCCCGGTCTCTGTCTTAAAAGCCCGGTAGGCAGTCAGCTCTGTCTCTCTGGCCTTTGTCCTCAGCCTGTTTAAATATGCCACGATCTCACTGTGGCAGTACGTGGGCAGAAAATGTTTCATCCCGTAATACCGGCTGGGATGGTGAGAATGGGCACGCATGGCGTCCGTGTCCAGCCCCTGCATGGTGATCTCACCCACAGGCTCCCCGGATACCTCACAGCGCAGAAGCCAGCGGATGGTTTTGATGATCTCCTCCAGGTCCTCTGTGAGCGTGTGGAGATGCTGCTTTTCCGTGATCGTCTGTAAAACGATGATCTCTGCCTCCAGGGAGTCAATGGCTCCCCGGAAGGCAATTCTTGGGTGGTCTTTATACACCAGATGGTCTCCGCGCAGATGGGTCATGTGTTCCGGTTTTTCCTGTTTTTTCTCCAGGGTTTCCTGAATCGCCTCCGCCACGATACGGCGGATTTTTTCCTGTTCTTCCATTCTGCCGCTCCTTTATACCGGAGAGTTCTCGTCTGTGTAGGAAGCTCCGGTTCCTTTTTCAAGCTGGTGGGGCAGAATCACATCCACTTCTGTGTGAGGGCGGGGGATCACGTGTACGGACACCAGCTCTCCCACACGCTCTGCTGCAGATGCACCTGCATCGGTCGCTGCCTTGACTGCGCCCACATCGCCGCGCACCATAACTGTGACTAATCCGGCACCGATGCTCTCTTTTCCAACCAGAGCCACATTGGCTGCCTTGACCATGGCATCCGCTGCTTCAATTGCTCCCACAAGACCTTTTGTTTCAATCATTCCTAATGCATTTGTATTTGCCATAATGATTACCTCCAAATCTTTTCCATTTTCCAAAGCTGTTCTTTCTCTGTTAGTATTCTACATTTAGCTGAATTCATTCAGACGAATTCTTTTACGATTTTATCTACAATGGTATTTATGAGTTCCTGGCTTATCCGGCCGCTGCAGGATGATGTTGTGCTGTTCTGTGCTGTCTCGCTTTCCCTGCGGATCTCTTCCAGTTCTTTTGTGCCGAATGCCACACGTTTGATATTGATCAGATCCAGCGGACCGATGTTGTTGGAGGAGGAACTTCCTCCCACCGCACCGCATCCAAGTGTCAGGGCCGGGAACAGACCTGTGGTTGCTCCGATACCGCCAAGAGCTCCGGGCGTGTTGACCAGAAAACGGGATGCCGGAATCTGCAGCGCGAATTTTCTCACCAGCGCCTCATCCTCCGCATGCATGGAAAAAGTGTGTCCCGCACCTTCCATATGAAGGATCTCAATGCTTCTCTCCAGGACTCTGTCCGTATTTTCTTCCACAAAAAGTCCCAGGATGGGGGCCAGTTTTTCCCTGGAGTAGGGTGCATCTGCTCCCACCTTTGTCTCTCTTCCCACCAGCACTCTGGCAGATGACGGAACACCGCAGAGCCCCGCGTACTCCGCGATCTGGGCACATGTCTTTCCCACGATCATGGGGTTCATGGTGCCGTTTGCCCGCAGAATGAATCTGCCAAGCTGTCTGGACTGTTCCTGTGTCAGCACAAAGGCGCCCTGGGCCTTCAGCTCCTCCACCACCTTTTCCTCCATGCTTCGCTCCACAATAATGGACTGCTCAGAAGCACAGATGGTTCCGTTGTCAAAGGTTTTGGAATCCAGGATCTGCTTCACAGCCCGCTTTACATCAGCACTCCTGTCAATAAATGCAGGGCCGTTGCCTGCCCCCACGCCGATAGCGGGTGTTCCTGAGGAATAGGCGGATTTTACCATGGCGCCTCCTCCCGTTGCCAGGATGAGGGCTGTTCTGTCGTTTTTCATCAGGGCTTGTGTTGCCTCCATGGTTGGCACACTGATCGCCGATATGGCTCCTTTGGGGCATCCTGCCTGGCATGCCGCTTTGGAGATGACCTGCACGGTTTCCAGTATGCATTTCTTTGCGCCCGGATGTGGGGAAAATACAATGGCATTGCCGCCCTTTAAGGCGATCATGGCCTTGTAAATGACTGTGGATGTGGGGTTAGTGGAGGGGACGATTCCCGCGATCACCCCCACAGGTGTGCCGATATCCCACACCTTTCTCTCCCTGTCCTCATGGAGAATTCCCACTGTCTTTTCATTCTTCACAGCATCGTAAACCACTCTGGCTGCAAACATGTTTTTGATCACCTTATCCTGCCATCTGCCGAAACCGGTCTCCTGCTGGGCCGCTTTTGCAAGCGGTACCGCGTGGGCGGCTCCGGCATCGCTGATGGCTTTTACGATGCGGTCAATCTGTGTCTGGTCCATACGTGACAGTTCCCGCTGGGCCTTTTCTGCCTCTATGAGCAGGTTCCTTGTCTCCTGCACGGAAATCAGGTCTTTATCCTTTAATTCCATTGTTCACTCTCCTTTTCCCTTATTCAAAATCTTTTGGATAGTCTGCCACTGCCTGTACTGCCTGGGCAAACGCAGAGCAGGCTGCCTTGCATGCGGACTGGCTTCCTGTAAGAAGGCCTCCGCCAAAATTCGTCTCTGAGGGCGGGCCGTAAAAAGATACCATTGACACGTCCGCAGCTTTCATGGCAGCGTCCAGGCCATAGACTGCCTCCAGAGGCGGTGCGATCAGATAGGCCAGGGCCTCACCTTCCGGTATCCCTGCTGTCTTTGACAGGTAGGAACCTGTCCGGGATACGGTGTGGGCGTAGTAGACAATGGAATCATCCTCATTGGCGCTTACAAAGCAGGGGCCGGATTCCATAAAATTCCGTATGGAATTCAGTCCGCTCCGTATCTCTGCCGGACTCGGGCCGCCTATGATACCAATGACCTCACCTGCCAGCTTCGTGGACGCATTGGCCGCACCGGCATACATGGATCTCGCGTAGACGACCTCCACATCTGCATCTTTTGTGGCTTCATCAAGGGCAGTGTAGAGCACATCGTCCGTATCCGCTGTTACGATTCCAAGGCTTTTATGCCTTGGCCCCAGCTCCAGCGCTTTTGCCAAATCCTCACTGACATTGGAAATCATGCGGATTCCCAGTATCGCGGGACGTAGTTCATCATGTTTCATAGTATTCCTCCAATAGCTCTGTGTTTTATTTCAAGTCGATTCCCGATGCCTTTTTCTCCAGCATTTTTACGATCAGTTCCGCCGCATGGGCACCTGCCTCCACAGCAGTGGTCCCACCCTTGTGTATATTACTGATCACGGTACGCTTTGCCTCCGCAAGGCCGTGCCTTGGTTTGTATGCAATATAAGCGGACATGGATTCCGCGGTTACAAGGCCCGGGCGTTCCCCCACCAGCATACAGATAACATCCGCATCCGTCACTTCACCCACAGCGTCCATGGCTCCCACCCTGGCGTATTTGATAAAGAGCACAGGGGGGAGCGTGATCTGGTGCATCTGCAGACCCTGTCGTATAGCGGGGATCATATCCTCCACATTTGCCTCGATGGCGGAGGAGGAAAGGCCGTCCCCCACGATCACAAGCACTTTCGGATGACTGCCGCAGGTCTTGCGGATGACTTCAAGCTCATCTGCGGGAAAGCGCCTTCCCAGGTCAGGGCGGGTCAGATATTCATCTTTATCCTTACAAAGTGTCTTCACAAAGACAAAACCGCATTTTTTAATAAAATCCTCCGACACGTCACTGAACACCGCATCCTGTGCCGCCGCATGGTCTGCCCGGACGCGAAGCATGGTGGCGGTCCGGTATCTGGCACCTGCTTTGCCGATTCCCAGTCTGGCCGGGGTCTTTGCTTTCATGTCCAGATATCCATCCGCATCCGCAGGATTTTTTACAAGAAGCTGCCGCCGCAGGTCTGTCTTTGTGATGTCCTCCAGGCATTCTCCGGATTCGGCGGGTATCTCCTTCTTTTTCAGCGCTTCCGCAGTGGTCTGTATCACCTCGGAACGCTTAGGCTCAGGGGCCGTGGAAGTATTTAACATCTGATCCAGGATTTTCTCCACCATGGATCTAATTTCCTCATCTCTCACTTGATATGTCCTCCTTCTAATTCCTTATACATGCTGCCTCTATCCGCTAAAACAGGGTGGAGGCATCTCCCGCCCTGGCAGTCAGATGTCCTCTGTCATCCACATATCCCATTTTCATCAGCCAGTTGTGGAATGGTTTGATGGCTGTCAGGCCGAAGATCTCACGCAGGGCTGCTGTCTCATGAAAGCCTGTTGTCTGATAGTTCAGCATTACATCATCTCCGTGAGGAATTCCCATAAAGTAATTACAGCCCGCAGCTGTCAGCAGGACAGACAGATCCTCTATGGTATTCTGGTCTGCTTTCATATGGTTGGTATAGCAGGCATCACATCCCATGGGAATACCCGAGAGTTTCCCCATGAAATGGTCCTCCAGACCGGCGCGGTTCACCTGCCGCCCGTCATACAGGTATTCCGGGCCGATGAATCCCACAACCGTATTGACCAGAAACGGTGAAAAATGGCGGGCAAATCCATAACACCTTGCCTCCATGGTCACCTGGTCTGTCTCATGATGCGCTTCTGATGACAGCTCTGATCCCTGGCCTGTCTCAAAGTACATGACATTTGGTCCCTGGGCAGTTCCCTTTGTCAGCGCAAGCTGCCGCGCCTCCTCAATGGTTGCCGCATTGAATCCAAAGGCCGTATTTCCCAATTCAGAGCCTGCAATGGACTGAAAGATCAGGTCCGCCGGAGCGCCTTTTCTGATGGCCTCCATCTGAGTTGTCACATGTGCCAGAACACAGGTCTGCGTGGGAATCTGATGTTTCTGTTTCACTTCCTCAAACCTGTGCAGGACCCTGGCAACACTCTCAGCGGAGTCATCCACAGGGTTTAATCCCAGAAGGGCATCCCCGGCTCCATAGGTAAGGCCCTCCAGAAGGGAGGCCATAATACCATCCGGGTCATCAGTGGGATGGTTTGGCTGAAGACGTGAGGACAGAGTCCCCTCCTCTCCGATGGTGGTATTGCAGTGTGCTGTGACACGGATTTTTCTGGCTCCGTATACCAGATCCAGATTGGACATGATCTTTGCCACGGCTGCCACCATCTCTGAGGTGAGCCCTCTTGATACCCGGCGGATCATCTCCCCTGTTGTCTCCTCATCCAGAATCCATTCACGGAGGTCAGAGACCGTCATTCCCTTAATTTCCCTGTAAATAGATTCATTGATATCATCCTGGATGATCCTGGTCACCTCGTCCGTCTCATAAGGCACTGCCGGATGGTTTCTCAAGTCTTCCAGAGTTATCTGGGACAGCACGATTTTGGCTGCCACCCGCTCCTCCGCTGACTCTGCCGCAAGGCCGGCCAGTTTATCTCCGGATTTTTCTTCATTGGCTTTTGCCATCACTTCTTTTAATGACTGAAAAGCATACACATGTCCAAATAATTTTGTTTTTAAAATCATGGCTTTTTCCTTTCGTTGGCATTGATTTGTTACAATTCAGCAGGTCTGCGCATTTACTGCGCTGACCGTAAGAAAAAGTTCAGCAGCCGGGCAAAAATCCCATCGCCAAAGGCGATTTTACATGGATTTTTGATCGTAACTGTGAGGGCACTGAACAGTTACATTTATTTACTAAAAACAAGGGTTTTGACCACCACCGGCAGTACACATCCTTCTGCAATGGGCTTTCCGATATCGATATATTCGCCCTCTGCCAGATGGATGCCGTCCAGGCAGATGACCTCCCTTTTCCATTCCAGAAGGTGATACATGGTCTGTCCCAGGACTTTTGCCATATCATTTTCCACCACTACGATCAACGGCAGTCCCGCGCGGAGCAAGGGTTCCATGCCGTCCAGAAGGGCTTCTGCATATTCCTGTACCCTTAAAAAGCTCGGATTATCCTCTCCGGTAAAGGCAACGGCTGTCTGCTGTATACTGCCCTCCACGGTGAACCACTCCAACTTTTTCCTGATGGCATCCCCCATGGCTGCAGGTTCGCTCTCCTCCTCACTGAGTTTCAGAACGGGAAGATTCTTTATCGGAAACACTTCCTTTGTGTAGGTAATGGTGCTGCCGCTTATTTCCGTAGTATGGCTTCCCGCTCCCACCACTGTGGCGCGTATAGTCTCTGCGCTTTCGATCACCTGCAGATTCCGAAACAGTGCAGACTCCCGTATGGTCCTCCCCAGCAGCACACCTATATCCCCGAATAGAAAGGGGTCCGTAAATTTTTCGGGATGATAAACCACATCCGCCACGCCGCCTGAGAAACTGATGCAGGAAATCTCCTGTGACAGATGGATTCCCTGGTTCGTGATCATCTTTTCATAATAAGGATTGTCTCTGCGCAGTCCCACACTCTGCTCCAGTACCTCTGTCATCTGCACAAGCAGCGGTTTGAGAAGCGCCTCATCTGCAATGGTTCCGACGCTGATCTCCCAGCCCTCAGACTCAATGATCTTCTGTATCTTCGGCGCAATATAAGTGATCCGTCCGGTCTCTCTGTCCAGTTTTACAAGCCTTCCTCCGATATCCAGACAGCCTGTATCCACAGTGTCGCCCCGACAAAATACCGCCAGATTGCTGGTCCCCCCGCCGATATCTATATTGACGGCTGTGAGATGGTGCTCTTTGGAATATAGATCCGTACCGGCACCTTTTCCGGAGATGACACTCTCCAGATCCGGCCCTGCTGTGGCCACTACAAAATCCCCCGCAAATCCGCTCAGGGCGTGAATAACCTCCCTGGCATTTTCTTTTCCGGCCGTCTCACCTGTGATGATGACAGCGCCTGTGTCAATCTCATCCTTTTGGATACCTGCCTTCTCATATTCCCGCTCTATGATTTCCCGTACTTTACCAAAATCGATCCTGGTCTGGTCAAGGAGGGGTGTAAAATAAATATCGCTTTTGTACTGAATCTCTTTTCTGGTGATCACCATCCGGGGAACTGTATAACTGGTCGCCATGTTCTCCACTGTCAGCCTGGAAAAAATAAGCTGCGTGGTACTGGTACCAAGATCAATTCCCACACTCAAAAGTTCTTCTTTCATTTTGTCCCCCTTTCCCGGTTCAGAAATTCAGACAGCTCGGCAATTCCTGTCCCCTTTGGTGTATCCACTCGAAAGATCCGGCTTACGCCTGCCTCTTTTAACTGCGTCTGGGCCCTCTTCACCTGTTCCGGGCCAGCCTCATGTATCTTCGTTATAATACCGATCACCTTTTTCCCGAAAATGCCGGCAAACCCGGGAGGAATCGCCCGGTATTCCGATGTAGGGTCAGCCACCAGGGCGATGATGCCCGCGTCCACTGCACTCATGATCAGAGCATTGTAAAAATGGCGGTTCTCCAGGTACTCCCCCGGTGTGTCTATGGATTCCCCGTACCGTTCCACAGCCTGGGTCTTTTTATAGCGGATCTCTTCTTCGTTTAACTTCTGGCACAGGGTTGTCTTGCCGCAGCCGCTCTGTCCTATAAATATCACTTTCTTCATGTTCTCGTCACCGGCGCCTTTGCAAATCCCAGATGTTCTTCCATGGTTTCCAGAATCTCCTTCACTGCAGCCTCCACAGAACTGATGTCACCGGTAAACACCAGCGCGCCGCTGAACCTGTCGATAAACCCCAGGGTGATGTCAGAAGCTTTAGTGGCTATATCAGCCGCTATGATTGCCCCCTCACTGGGTGTTATGGTCAGAATGCCGATGGCGTCCATCTGCGCCGGCTCCAGTCCCAGTTTCACATAGATCGCCGGGTCGGGACCGGCTATGACATGGGCCAGTGTAATCTGTTTTCCCGGGACAAATTCCTGTATGATCCTCTGTTTTTCTTTCACTTCCATATCTGAGCCCTCCTTGCCCGGACGGTATCAGCGGATTCCCTGATAAGCGCGTTTCAAAAGTTCCAGAATATCCTCCCGGGATACATCTCTGGGGTTTGTCCTGATACAGGCATCCGCCAGCGCTCCCTGTGCTACAGCATCCTTCTGTTTCTGGTATTCCTCAGGCAAAATGCCGCAGTCCTTAAATCCAAAAGGCATTTTCATCTGCTCCTGCATTTTCCGGATCTCTCTGACCAGGTTCTTCACCCCGGCCCGCACATTGCCGCCGCCGATTCCCGCAAGCTGGGCGATCGCCGCATATTTTTCGGCTGCCCGGGTATATGCACGGGGATTGAATTCCTTCATATCCGCGTTAAATTCCACCACATAGGGGAGCAGAACCGCATTGGTCCTGCCGTGGGGCACTTTGAACTTTCCTCCGATGTTGTGGGCAATGGCGTGGTTCACTCCCAGAGACGTTCTGTCAAAGGCCAGTCCTGCCATACAGGATGCATTGTGCATCTCCTCCCTGGCTCTGAAATCCTCCTGGCTGGTATAGGAACGGATCAGGTACCGCAGAACCGTCACAGCTGCTTTCTCCGCCAGGGCATCTGTAAAGGCATTGGCTTTTGTGGAGACGTAAGCTTCCAGCGCGTGTGTCAGCACATCCATGCCCGTGTCCGCCACCACGGTTTTGGGAACACTTTTTACAAGGCTGGCATCCAGGATCGCCGTATCCGGAAGAAGAGACTGGTCCACCAGGGGATATTTGATTCCCTTTTCCCTGTCTGTGATCACGGCAAAGGATGTAACCTCCGAGCCGGTTCCGCTGGTGGTGGGAACCGCAATAAATTCCATATCCGGCAGATTTCCGATCTGTCTGGAAAAATGCATGATGGCCTTGGCCTCATCAATGGCAGATCCTCCGCCCAGGGCAATGAGGGTATCCGGTCTGTGTTTTATCACCTCTTTGACACCTTCGATCACCAGTTCCAGGGGCGGGTCAGGAACCACATTGCTGAAGATCGTACAGCGGTCTTTTTCCAGATATCCGGTGATACGCTCCACAAGGCCGGACTCCACCATAAAAGGATCTGTGACAATAAATATCCCGGCACCCTGCAGTTTTTTTAAATATTCCAATGCATTTTTTCCAAAATGTATGGATGTTTTTATCCCGAACTCTTCCATAATCTCTCGTCCTTTCGATTCCATTCCTCGTTTAGCTTGTGTTCGAAAATTACCTGCCGCAAGATGTGCGGCACAATTTGCAGGCAGTCCTGCGGGCATGCATTTTCAAACATCCTCTTGCTATCTTTTGTGTATTCTGCCCAGATTATGCAAAAAATCATGTTGGTAGACAAATGGTAATTTATGTTTTATTCCTGTCTGCCATATGGCTGTCCGCACGTTTTTTCCAGAATATCAGGCACCTGCTCCGGCTTAACTTTGGAAAACAGTTTCCCGTCAATGAGAAGATTCGGCGATGTCCCGCAGTTTCTCAGGCAGCCGCGCACATGCAGATATACATTTCCGTCAGCAGACAGACCTTCCTTTTTAATGCCCAGCGCTTTTCTCACAGCCTGGGAAACGGCTGCTCCGCCCTTATTTCTGCATCTTATCCCCGTGCAGACCGTGACGGTATGCTCATACGGTGTTTCTTTTAGATCAGAGTACATACGCACCAGATACTGAATCACAGAAACCTTTATGCCTGCCGCCTGTGCTGCCCTCTCCTGGAGTTTCGGACTGATTCCGCCGCAGGCTTCCTGCAGTTCCCTTAACATTGCAGCCACTGTTTCCTGCTCTTTTTTATCTTTCCTGCCGCTGTAATAGGAAAGAATCTCATTGATACTTTCTTCTCTGTCCATGATAAACTCCGTTCCGATTTTTATATTTTCTGCTGGGTTATACTTACATTTTCTGCAGATTTCCTGTGGTTATGCAGATATCTCATATCTCTTGGCACATGTACGTTCAATACAAAAAACGCACCCGACAAAAGAAAAGACTTGTGATGCCGGGCTGTAGAAGCCGCCGCAGCACAGTGGTATACTTTTTATATCATGAATCAATGTCTGTTCCCTATGGGAAAGGAGGAAATACCTATGGCGGATTATGAAAAACTTTATGAGGAAAGAAAAAAACGCGTGGAAACTGCCGTCTTAAACCAGGAGCCGGACAGGGTTCCGAATACCCTTTTAGTCGGCACCTACCCTCTTCACAAGGCCGGAATCACTATGGCTGAGAGTATGGTTGACCATGAAAAAGCCTGCCGTGCCATGCTGGCTTTTTATGAAAAATACTCTTACACAGATACGGGAAGCATCAGTAATTTCACCCCCGCAGCTAAAGTTCTGGAAAATCTGGGCATGAAAAATGCCCGCTGGCCCGGAGACCCCAAGGGCCTGGACGAAAACAATACCTATCAGTTCATTGAATATCCAACGCTGGAAGACGGGGAATACGATGAATTTTTCCGGGATCCGGCAGGCTTCTGGCTGACCAAACATCTGCCCCGCACCATGGAAATCTTTGAACCGCTTTCTGACCTGGATTACTATGATATGATCGTGGGCGGTGCTCAGCATTTGCTGACCTCACCGCAGGCCATCCCTGTCTACAAACGCCTGCTGGCTGCTGCGGAGGAAGCCCAGAAAATGAACGCTGTGATACAGGAGTACGACAAAAAGCTCCGCGCCCTTGGCTATTATTCCATTATGGGCGGAGGCTCTGCAACGGCCTTTGATATGCTTGGGGATACACTCCGGGGAACCTTTGGCATGATGCCGGATTTGATTGAAGAGCGGGACAATGTAAAGCATGCACTGGATATCTTCGCAGACCTGCATATCAAACAGAGTCTGGGATTCTGCCAGGCAACCGGCAGCCGCTACGCATGGGTTATGCTGCACAAGGGCTTTGATAATTTCATCAGTGAGGAGGATTACAGGGAACTGTACTGGCCTTGTCTGCAGAAATGGATCCTTGCGCTGATCGAACACAATATCACACCGGTTGTGTACACAGAGGGCGCCTATAATACCAGGCTGAAATACCTGAAGGAAGTGCCGAAGAATAAAGTGGTATACCACTTTGAGAACGTAGACCTGAAGCTTGCAAAAAAAGAACTGGGAGACACGGCCTGCCTTATGGGCGGATTCCCGGTATACTCAGTGCGGTACGGCACGCCTGAGAGAATCCGGGAAGAAGTGAAACAGCATCTGGAGATCATGGCACCGGGAGGCGGTTATCTTTTCACCACCGGATATTCCCTGGAGGACTGTCCCCAGGAAAATATGGAAGCGCTTTTGGAAGCTGTTGACATGTACGGAAAATACTAAAAAAAGTGCGGCGCCCCGGATGTTTTCCCGGGACGCCGCACTTATCTGTTTCTTTTTTAATCCAAAACTTTTTTCCTGAATGCGCGGACGGATATCAGGTAAATGATGCTGAATAACAGCAGTATGGCTGCCGCGCTGAACACATTGATCCGAAGCAGATCTTCTTTCATAACCGTTCCCACTGCGTGGATAGAAAAATAGGAAGTCAGGACCATGAGAACAAAAGGACAGTAATAAGTAAAGCGAATCTCATTTTTCATGGATTTATAAAGTGTTGATCTCTGGATTCCTATTTTCTGCAATACCCTGTAGCGCTCCATATCCTCCACAGCTTCATTGTTTAATTTGATGAAGATAATACTTCCGCAGGCCAGGATCAGGGTTGCGAACATGAATACACAGAGGGAATACATGACACGGACCCATGCCCCTTCTTTATCCTCCGTACGAATCAGATTCACACCCACAAAACGGTCCGGATCCTCTTTCGCAAGAGACCTGAGATAGGGAACCGAGGCATCCAGATTTTCGGGATCCTCAAATTTATAGTTGTACAGATACAGAACTTCCCCCAATAGCTGCAGCTTTTTATACTGTGTGTCATTCACCACATATACACTCATCCCATTCTGCAGATCCCCCAGATATGGCACATTGCTCTCTGCGATCTGCTGAAATACCTGATCCCCTATGGTAACCGGCTCATTGTCTTCCGGAACAAAGCTCATGAGCATAATATGGGTCAGATGAACACACTCATTGTTCCCAAGCGATCCACTCTCATAGGGAAGTCCGGCTTCTTCGGCGGCAGCTTTTACGGCCGATTCTGAAGTAATGGCATAATTGGCACTCTTGTATTTCGAATGCAGCTTATCCGGGTCAAGCGATAACAGGGGAATGCTGCTTCTGTATTTTACTTTATTCTCCTTCTCAATCCCTTTTTGTATCTCATCTGCGTCCACTTCCGTTTTCGTTACCACCTGACAGGTATATGTGGTCCTGAAATGCTCTGACCTTTCATATCTCTGCTTCAGGGCTATGGAGGTTCCAAGCACTGTGACGGAGCAGATCATGAGCACGGTCACGATAGCATAGGTCCTGTAGTTCCGCTTCAGACGGAAGGCCAGGTTGTTCACCCAAAGATTTCTCTGCTTCTGATAGAGATATTGTTTATTCTCCGTAAGCTTTCTGATCAGCCATGGAATCAGGCCGCCGTAGATAAAATAAGTGCCTGCTATGACCAGGATCACCGCAGCCAGGGCATAGGCAAGACTGTCAATATCACCTGTCCTGACGGCACAGTAATATCCTGCCCCAAGTACACTGACGCCAAGCATGATCTTAATGGCTGTCAGAAATGCCGGTTCCGCTTTCATCTCTTTTTGTTTTGCACCGGAAAGCATATCCAGCACGCTGCTTCTGACAAGAGAGACATACCCCTTCACCACCATCAGCCCGTAAATCGCCATGAAAACACACGCAGTTATCAGCACCGGCTTCAGGGAAAAGGAAAATTTTATATCCACGCTGATCTCCGAAATGCGCAGCAGCACCATCTGGAACAGCTTTGAAAAAACTACTCCCGCCGCCAGACCTGCTGCCAGGGAAAAGAGGCCGGAAAATAAAGCTTCCAAAGCGTACATTTTCCCGATTCTTTTGTTGTCCAGTCCCATGAAAACGTAGATGCCGATTTCCTTTTTCCGCTGGTTTAAAAACACATTGGTGGCATACCAGATAAAGAAAAACAAAAATACGCCAAAGACAACAGACAGCGCATGCACGATCAAATCTATATAATCTTTATTGTAATTGTTCAGCACTTCCATGGAATCCGAATACAGAACACACTGGAAATTAAAAAAGACAAATACAGAGAAGGCCAGCGCCAGAACCAATGACATATAATTTCTCAGATTCCGTTTAAAATTGGACATTGTAAGCCGGATCAGACTCATTCCCTCTCACCTCCCATGGATGCCAGGAGCTTCAGGATCTCATCGTAAAATAACTTTCTGTCCTCCTTATTGTTCAGTCTGCACTGGATCTGCCCGTCGCTTAAAAAGTATACCTGCTTTGCATAGCTGGCTGTGTAGGCATCATGCGTCACCATAAGAATCGTGGCTTTTCCTTTCTCATTGGCTGCCTTCAGGCTCAAAAGCAGATCCCGGCTGGAACGGGAATCCAGAGCTCCTGTGGGCTCATCGGCAAAGAGGATCCGGGGTTCTGTGATCAGTGCCCTGGCACTGGCTCCGCGCTGTTTCTGTCCTCCGGAAAGCTGGTAAGGGTATTTGTTCAGATGCGCAGACAGCCCGAACATATCTGCCATTTTATCCACCTTCTCCAGAATTTCCCGGTTCTTCTTACCGTTCAGGGAAAGAGGAAGGGCTATGTTGTCCTGAAGGGTCATATTGTCCAGAAGATTGTATTCCTGGAAAATGAATCCGATCTTATCCCTGCGGATCACGGAGAGCTGTCGGTTTCCCACCCTTGTCACATCCTCCCCGTCCAAAATGATCTGCCCCCGGGAGGGCTTGTCAAGCGTGGACAGCAGGTTTAAAAGGGTGGATTTACCGGCTCCGCTTGGCCCCATGATGGCAATAAAATCATGTTCATAAATATCCATGGTGACATCTTTCAGGACTACCGACTCATATCCTTTGCGTCCATAGGTCTTTGTCAGATTTTTGATCTCCACAATTTTTTTCATTTCCTTAACTCCTTTTACGGCAAATTCAACTGTTTTCTTTACAGTTTAAGTGTAGCAAAACAGGAGCGGGAAATCCTTACATCTTTCTAACACCTTCCGCCTGTTTCTAACATTTCTGCAAGGTTTGGTGTGGCTTATCCAGGAAAAAATAATCTGCGTGATCTTGAAATGTAAATGTAAATCTTGTATTGTTTTCCCCGGAGGAAGCCTTGACTCCAATACCCAGCCTGTCTGCAGTCTGCTTTACAAAGTACAGGCCCATTCCCGTGGATCGGTAGCCGCCGTTTCTCTGACAGCTTCCGATATAGCCTTTATCAAATATATAGGGCAGTTCCGCCTGGGCTATGCCGGTACCGTTGTCCTCAACCCAAAACTCTGTTCCGCATGCAGAAGAAATGTCAGCTCCGAAAGTAAGTGTGGGGTTTTCTCCCCGGTATTTCACCGCGTTGCCGATGATCTGGTCCAGCATATAGACCAGCCATCTGCGGTCGCTGTAAACAGCCTCGTCTTTTAAATGCATCTCTATGGCAAAATGATCGCGTATCAGAAAATAGGAGTGGTTTTTTACAGCCTCCGCTGCCGCTTCCCTTAAACTGACCTTTTCCAGCTTCACGTCATTTTCCGGCTTTTTCAGCTTACTGCTCATCATCATGGTATTCAGATACTGCTGTATCCGCTCCAGGGAATCCTGCATTTCTTCCTGCAGTGCCCTGTCCTTATTTCTCTCATTCATAAGCCGCAGGGCAGATAGAGGCAGCTTCACTTCATGGGCCCACAGGGTAATATAGTCGCTCAGTTCCAGAATCTCATTATACAGATTTTGTATTTTTTCCTCATCTTCCTCTTTCTCCCGGTACCATATTTCATACTGCCGGCGGCCCAGCAGCTTTCTCATCTCCTCTTTTGAAATCTCTTTCTCCTCTGTGAGTGTTCTGCAGATCCTGCTCTGTTTTCTGTAGTCCAGTGCCAGAAGAAACAGCGCCAGCGCGCCCGCTGCTGCATCCAGGTAATACAAATCCCCCGGATTGACTCGGGTAGCGCAGATGAAACCGAAATACAAATTGACAAACAGCAGTGATATCAAAAAAAGCAGTATGGCATGGCCCCGATCAGCCAGATACTTTTTCATACAATATAATATCCCCTTCCTTTTTTCGTGCCTATGATCTCTTTCCCGCCGGATATATCCCGAAGCTTGCTTCTGAGCCTTGACACCAGAACAGTCAGGGAGGCGTCCGTGACAAATTCATCCGTATTCCATAGATGCTGCATCAGCTTTTCTCTCTCCACTACTTTTCCTCTGCATTCTATCAGGGCACTCATGACTTTATTCTCCGACTTGGTCAGCTCCACCGACTGTTCTCCATAGGTAAAGATCCCCTCCGCGCTGTCATAATATCCTCCGTCCGTCAGATATTCCCTGTCATTTTTCCGGTATTCATAGGCACGCCTCAGCATGGAACGGATTTTCACAAGCAGCAGCTCCGAATCAAAGGGTTTTTCCATGTAATCATCCCCGCCGGATGCCATAGCCATGATCTTATCCGCGTTTAACTCACGGCTGGATAAAAAAAGGATGGGCACATTGGACATGGTTCTGATTCTTTCACACCAGTAAAAGCCGTCATGATAAGGCAGATTAATGTCCAGAAGAACAAAATCCGGCTTGATGCGCATGAACTCCTCATCCACATGGTCAAAAGTTCTTATATATTCTGTATCAAACTCCCATTTTCTGCAGAGGAGGCAAATTTCTCTGGCAAGGGACAATTCGTCTTCCACAATCATGATCTTCATAATATTCTGCTCCTTTTCTCTGTCTTGTGTATCGGTTTTGATCCTTGTTTGGTGCTATCATTATAACTTATTTTTTTTCTATCTCCCAGCGTTTCCGGGAATCTTACAGAAATGTTAGATACAAGGTAAAATAAAAAAACAGGAGCAGGCTTTGTTTTGCCTGCTCCCCTGTATTCTCTGTCTTCCTTATATCTGATTTTATTTTTCCTTTACAGCCCTAATTTCTCCACAATCCCTTTCAGGGCTGCCCGCACCGGAGAATCTGCCGGAAGCTGTATCGTCGGCTTTCCGTCACAGTCAAAGCGGTATACCATGTCATCATGGGGAACAACTCCTAAAAGATTCAGGTTCTGCTTTTCAATTTCTTCCATGGTTCCTGCGTCTAATCTGCCCTCCGGCGCACGGTTTACGATCAGTCCCATTTTCTGTGGTTTGAAATTCAGTTCCTCCACCAGACGGGCGATTCTCCCTGCCGCCTGTACCCCTCTTCTGGAACAGTCGCTTACCAGGATGGCTGTCTGCATGGTGGGCAGAATGCCGCGGCTGATGTGCTCCATGCCCGCCTCATTGTCCACTACAATGTAGGGATAATGGCTCTGGAGTCTCTGTATCTGTGTCTGCACCAGGCCATTCACGAAACAGTAGCATCCCTGTCCCTGGGTACGCCCCATTACCATAAGGTCATAATCATCCTCTTCCGTGATGGCATCCGCCAGCCTCATTTCCAGATAATCCTGCTTTGTCACACCTGCAGGAATCTGATATCTGCTGTCAATGCCCGCACGCTCTATTTCCTCACGCAGTTCGCCCAATGTAATCTCTGTCTCAACTCCCAGAACTTCATTTAAATTGGAATTCGCATCTGCGTCCACTGCCAGAACCGGCTTCTTCCCGCTCTCGCATAAATACTGAATCAGCAGACCGCATAAAGTTGTCTTGCCTACGCCGCCTTTTCCGGCCACTGCTATAACATGTCCCATATATTTACCTCCAAATTTCTGAACAACCTGTTGATTTCTTTCTATAATTGATTATAATTGTAATTATGAAAATTACAATCATCAATTTTTTCAATCTGTTCATTTTATCAACAGATTAAAAAAATTGTTGATATGAATCGTTTAAGGAGGAAACATATGGAGACCAAAGAAAGAAAAGAAGACCGCCGCACCAAATACACCCGGCAGGCAATCAAAGATACCTTCCTTGCCCTGCTGGAGAAAAAAACCTTTTCAAAAATCACCGTCACGGAGATCTGTAAGCTGGCTGAGATCAACAGGGGAACCTTTTATCTGCACTATTATGATATGGACGATGTATTGGATGATATCCTGACAGAAATGCTGAAGGACACCAAAAGCCTGGAGGAACATCTCATGTGCCCCGGCCGCGCTGCCTCCAACTGCACTTTTCCCTTCTGCCACAAGGTACACAATACTCCCAGATATCAGGTACTATTTCTGGACGATATTATTTCCTCCAGGATCATTGACAAAATAGCAGATGTGTATAAGGAAGGCTATGTCACCTGGCTGATGTCTCACAGCCTGCTCACATTTGAACAGGCTGAGGCTGTATTTTATTTCCAGATGAACGGATGCCTGACGATCAATAAACTGACGATCCGCAACCAGTGTGGAGACTGGAAGAAGATTCAAAAGACCATTGATTCTTTTATCAAAGCCGGATTGGAGAGTTTTCTTATTCATGACGGGCGGGATGAGATGCCGTGATTGTCTGAACATCTATAAAATCTGATTGGATTTATAGCATTCAGCTATATATTCCCTTGACTGATAATATAGGTCTGAATTATAATTCGACAGATGTGGCGTTATCCATGATGTATACACCTTTATTAGTGTTTCAATCACATTCTCATCACTCTCTGCAATATCTTCCACAAGCCGCTCATAAACCTCTCCAATCGTCCAGTAATCAGGTACATCATACCTGCATTTACTGACATTATCATAATCGCCCTTGGGGATGGATTTTATATTAATATATTCATCTGCTGTCTTCTCAATGGGTTCACAGTGCAGAACATCAGAATATCTATATATTCGCTGAATAATATCCTTTCCCAGATATTCGACCACTTTATCACGGCTTAATTTCTGTTCACGGCCGATATACTCAATTAAACTACAGGTAAAAAATAATGCACTGTTATTTTTCATCATAAACATTATATCCTTTCACAAATTTTAACGCGGTTAGGGCATTGATACTATGAAAGCTTATTTGATGAGTTGGCTTTTTGAACCTCGCGAGTTCCCAGAATGCCGCCCGCGATATTTTTCCATCAATAAAGTTCTGAATATAATTAAATATTGTATCATTTGCCATAGGTCCTTCTACTATATCATAACTGTGTTTTTGTCCTGAACGGCATTTGACAATAAAATCCAGCCATTCTTCTGTCATCTCAGAAAATTTCAAAACTTTAAGTGTCTCATCCGGAGTATAAATATATTCATTTACTACTCCTGCCCCAGTATATCTAATAGCCCAGCGGTGTGCCTGCTCTGAAAGCAATGTACAGTAAAATCCAAAATAAAAGTCTTTTTGGAATTTTGCCATTCTTATTTCCGGAAATTCAACAATTTCTTTGCTTCCATGATAAAGAATTCTTTGTCCCTCCTGCATATTCTTACCTCCTGTCTTATAGTTAAATCAACTTCATAACTGAATTTTCTTTTCACAAATCCACAATATCTGCTGTCTCATTATAACAGAGAAAAAAATAAAATAACAGAGTTGTCAGTCAAGTTCCTGTGCTGTGTCTGCCAAAATAGTTCTGTCTGCATCTAACCGTCTCATACGCTCCTCCTTCAGAACAGCATACAGCTCCGCATTCACTGCCTCTATGTATGGTCCTGTAAAAAAGATTCCCAGCACGCCAAAGGTCAGAATAGTCAGTACCCGCCATCCAAGAAAGGATAAGTCCAGAAGAAATGCCCTCCACTTCTGTCCGCGCATCATATCCTCACTGGTATGCAGAATCTCCTCAAACCCGGCATCCGGGTTTTCCGCCAGAATGTAAGGGGCCATGCGAAATGCATAGGATTGTATGATTCCCGGTACCAGAAGCATCAGATACCAGAAAAACAGTTCCAGATGCACCAGGAACATCCCCTTCATATACTTCTTATAATTTCCATCAAAAAAGCCGGAAAATACCAGGCCTGCCCCTGCCTTTTCCTTTCTGTTCCTGATAAAAAATGCAGCTCCGCCCACTTCTATTATGGCAAAAATAAAAACATAGAGAATATCACGGATAATCGTCTTTATGATAGTTCCGCTGAATTTCCAGGGAATCAGGAAGTCTGTCCAGAGAATCGACACCAGGTTATACTTCTTCCCATGGAGCAAAAACGGTCCGCTAATATCTGTCATCATGACAGCGAGAACCAGTGAAACCGCCACAGCAGGCCAATAATTCCGCTTTAGTTTTTCCCTTCCTCTTCTTTTCAGTTCTGCCCTTTTCCACATAAAACCATCTCCTTTCCCTGCCAAATACCGTTCCTCATGTGTCCTGCCCATAACTCTGTTTCTGTATGATCAGTATATCATATCTGCTGCCCACACTTCTATATCCTTTGCGACCGATATAAAAAACAGCCCCCCAAAAAGGAGGGCCGAAAAACCTTCAACCAGGCTTAGGAACATTTTAAACTTCCATAATGACAGGAAGTATAACAGGACTTCTCTTGATCTTTTTCCATAAATAATCATCCAGGCTGTCTCTGATCTCTGTCTTTATCTGTCCCCATTCCCTGTGATTCTGTTTTTCACATTTTTCAATGGCTTTTGATGCCACTTTCTTCAGTTCGCGCATAAGCTCTTCGGATTCTCTTACATAGACAAATCCTCTGGAAATAATATCCGGACCTGACATAAGCTTGCCTGTTTTCCGCTCCAAAGCCAGTGACACAATGATGACACCGTTTTCCGAAAGGCTCTGCCTGTCCCTGAGTACGATATTTCCCACATCTCCCACGCCCAGGCCGTCCACATAGATACCTCTTGCGGTGACTTTTGACACTACCTTTCCGGTCTCTTCGGAGAGTTCCAGCACGTCACCTGCCTCCAGTATAAATACATGGTCATCATCCATCCCCAATTCCTTTGCCAGATTGCCGCCGGCTATGAGATGGCGGTACTCTCCATGCACCGGAATGGCATATTCAGGCTTCAGCAGGGAATAGATCAGCTTGATTTCCTCCTGACAGGCATGGCCTGACACATGGGTGTCCTGGAAAATAACATTTGCGCCTTTCCTTGCCAGTTCATTGACGATTCTGGAGACAGCTTTCTCATTTCCCGGTATGGGAGTTGAACTGAATATGATTGCGTCCTTTGGTTTGATGACTACCTTTTTATGTGTCGAATCCGCCATTCTCGACAATGCGGCCATTTCCTCTCCCTGGCTTCCTGTTGTGATGAATACCAATTTTTCATCGGGATAACGGTTCATTTCATTTACGGATATCAGAGTTTTTTCAGGAATCGTCACATATCCCAGTTCTTCCGCTATCTTGATGACCGTCTCCATACTTCTGCCCTGCAGGATCACTTTTCTTCCGTATTTATAAGCGGTATTCATGATCTGCTGGACTCGGTCCACATTGGATGCAAAGGTGGCCACAATAATTCTGTTTGTCTTGTTTTCTGCAAAAAGCGTATCAAAAGTCTTTGCAACCTTTGTCTCAGACGGAGTGAATCCGGGACGGATGGCATTGGTACTGTCGCACATGACTGCCAGCACGCCTTTCTTCCCCAGAGCTCCCATTCTCTGCAGGTCAATAGCCTCTCCGAACAGAGGGGTATAATCCACTTTAAAATCCCCTGTGTGGAAAACAATCCCTGCGGGTGTATGGATTGCCAGAGCGGATGCCCCCGCTATGCTGTGGTTTGTTCTGATAAATTCGATTCGCATCTCGCCAAGATTGATCTGGCCTCCCTGTTTCACTACTCTGCGTTTCGTCTTTTTCAGCAGTTTTGCTTCCTCCAGCTTATGCTCTATGAGTCCCATTGTCAGCATGGTGGCATAGACCGGCACATTGATCTGCGGAAGGATATAGGGCAGCGCACCGATATGGTCTTCATGTCCGTGGGTGATCACAAACCCTTTCACCTTCTCCTTATTCTCAATCAGATAAGACACATCGGGAATGACCTTGTCAATACCCAGCATCTCATCATCCGGAAAGGATATTCCGCAGTCGATCACAATGATCGTGTCATGATATTCAACTGCAGTAATATTCATACCGATTTTGTCCAGTCCCCCAAGTGGGATGATTTTAACCTTGTCATTTTGTTTTTTTGTTGTTTTATTCAAATTTTACCTCTTTCTTCATGCAGTCCCCAAATTACTTAAAATAGAATCCTGCCCATATGACCTTCACGCCAAAGCGCAGCCACTTACGGTCAGGAAGTTCGGAGAATTTTCCCATGTAACAAAAAACAGCCGAACCTGTCATCAAAGACAGATAGGGCTGTTACCTGTATACTTCAATTTCTTTCTTCACGGACACATACTTTTCATTCAGTATACACCATAAGTTGAAAAAATACAACTTTTTTATATTTCTCTTTTATCCAAATCCCAGGCAACCCCTTCCAGAAAGGGCACCAGAAAATTTTTGCTTCTCTTTAAAAAGCATTCCGGGTTCAGTTCCTCATACTTAAAATGTTTCCTGCCGCCGTTCTGTCCCCGCATCCAGAAGCGGTACATCTCCCGGTAGGGCATATAGTAGAGTTCATCCCTGTGGGTGAAAAAAAGGATCAGAAAAGCGATTCCCTGCTGTTTCTCAAAATCCCCCATAAATTCCACCTGATGGGCATGGATATTCTGCAGGGGAAAGTTATCTGTATTGCACTCTTTTGCGTCAAAACATATGGGGATTCCCTGAACCACGCCGATATAATCCACTGTACTCTTCTTCTCAAAATAAGCCAGCGTAATATGCCTGCTCTCCTTGTCTATGCGGACCGGTGTAATGGGGGTGGGGACTTTTTGTATCAGGGCCAGATTCTTTTCCCTGTAGCGCGCGCAGGTCTCGTTGATAAACTCCTCCAGTGCGGAACCGCGCAGACCTCTGGAATTCCAGGTCGCCATCTCCATTCCTCCTCTTTCTTCTGTCTTCTATGCTGTCTCTTTTCCTGCTGTTCTTTTATTTTTCCCTGCACTTTATTTTATCAGCTTCGGTGACGGGAAGTAGCGAAGGACAGCCTTACCCAGAATTTTTTCTTTTTTCACAAAGGTATTGGTCCAGAAGCGGGAATCCTTTGAGCGGTTCCTGTTGTCACCCAGCATAAAATAGCTGCCCTCCGGAACCACCTCCGGTCCCCAGTTTCCCTGGGGCGGCTCCGGTGTAAAGCTGTCATCCAATGGGGTTTCGGCGCCGTCGATATATACCTTTCCGTCCCTGATCTCCACCGTCTCCCCGGGCAGTCCGATGACACGCTTAATGAAAAGCTGTGTCTCATCGTCAGGGTATTTGAAAATCACAATGTCAAAACGCTGTGGGTCTTTATTTATGTATGCCAGTCGGTTTCCGAAGATCCGATCTCCCGTCATGATCGTGTCTTCCATGGATTCTGACGGAATCTTGGCATTGATCAAAAGCACATTGTTGACGATGAAAACCACAACAACCACAAAAATAATCATTTTTATATATTCCCAGAGCTCCTCCATAATGGAGGGCCCGTTATATTGTTTGCTCATTACAGTTTCTCCCCTTTGATGACTTTTTTAAATAACGCAGGCAGTTCTGCCGTCAGCTTCAGTCCCGACAGGTAACTAAGCTCTCCCTCGAAAGACGGCATCTCAATCCTCCATGCATGAAGCAGCTGAGAGGTAACCCGGTATTTCTTCCTGTACGCTTCGTTGACTTCTCTGCTGCCGTATTTTGCGTCTCCAATGATGGGATGCCCAATGCTTGCCAGGTGACTTCTGATCTGATGGGTACGCCCTGTCAGAAGCTCCACCTCCAACAGCGTGCAGTCTCCTGTCCCGGAATAAGACAGAGGCCGCATACGTGTCTCAATAGGGAGGGCATCCTTTTTCGGTTCCCTTGTCACAGTGACTTTATTGGTCCGCTCATTCTTCCACAGATAACCTTTTATATAGGACGGATGCTCCACGCGCCCTGTCGCAAGCGCAAGATAATATTTGTGCAGGCTTCTGTCCTTAAATGCCCCGGACAATGTCTGCAGGCCGGCCATGGTTTTGCCCGCTGCCACAATGCCGCTGGTGTTGCGGTCCAGACGGTTGCAGACAGACGGATGAAAAGTCAGCAGATCTTCTCTTGTCAGTGCACCCTTTTCCAGCAGATATCCTGTCAGATATTCCACCAGGGATATGTCTTTCTTATCCGCCTTCTGGGACAGCATTCCCACAGGTTTGTTGATAAACAACACATGGTCATCCTCATAGATAACATCCAAAGAGCAGGTATGAGCCTCTGTCTGAGTCCCCATGAATTTTTCCAGTGTCTCCTCCGCCAAAAAAAGACGGACACAGTCCTCTGCCTGCAGCTTCTCACTGCCGTCAGCCTTTCTGCCGTTCAGAGTAATGTTCTTCTTTCGGAGCATTTTATATAGGAAGCTTTTCGGTGCCTCCTTCAGATATTTTGCAAGATATTTATCCAGACGCTGTCCGCTCTCCCCTGCTTTTACTGTCAGTTCTCTCATGTATTCCTCCTGTCTGTAAGCCTTGTTTCGCGGTATTCTAGAGCGTGTTTGAAAATTGCTTTCGGCAAGCTGTGCGTCACAGTTTGTGGGAGATTTGACCCCGATGAAGGAGGCGTAGCGGGCTACGCTGACTGAATTTGGGGCAAATATCCCGCAAAGTGGGGCGTGCAGATTGTCGGAATGAATTTTCAAACAGGCTCTAGAGAGAAATCGCGTAAATAGTATGCAGGATCAGTTCATTTCTGGTCAAATCCGGATATTTCTCATCCGGTGTAAAACGGATATCCTTTTCCAGGGATTCATGATGCTCCCACATGGATTCCAGACGGTTTAAATAATCCGGCAGTTTCCGGAAAATCTTTACATTCACATAGTATCCATTCTGTCTGAGGATGGACTGAATATGCTTCTCCACAAAAGGTATGTCGGATTTTTCACGGCTGGTATATCCCACCACCGTATTGCCGCATACAGCCACTGAGTCCAGAAAGGTCTGTTTTTCATAGGCAGATATCACCAGCTCATATCCCAGAGCCAGGCCATGTCTGTGCTTTTCAATCTGCCGGTAATCCTTCTCGGACATTGGTTTCTGCATAAACATCATGATCATGCCCACTGCAAATTTACAGGCAGGCAGACAGGCCACAACAGCCACTACCGTAAAAACCGTATTTCTGTTTCCCTTGATGATAAGACCGGTAAAAAAAACTGTAAGCGGGGCTATAAAGGCCAGAATGGTATACATCGTTCTCTTTTTCTTCTGGGAAGAGATATATCCGAAATCACCTTTTCTGATTTTCTTCTTTTTTTCCATTGAAAATCCGTCTCCTCATTTGTGTCATTGTATGTCATTTGTAACTATTCACGGCCAATGTTCCGGGAGGTGTTTTGCGAAGCAAAATCCCGAGTTGGCCAGCACCACAATGCAATTTATTGCATTGTGTGTGCATCGCGAAGCGTGTTACTGTTCACAGAACTGCGCTTTTTGCAGGGCTGTGAATAGTAACTGTCATTTAGAAATAACTTCTACAATTTTTAATAATACCCTATGTGGAACAATTTTGCAAAGGATAAAAAAACATTTCATAGAAAATCCATAAATGGAGATTTCTTTTTTTCTCGCTGCATCCAAAATCGCCTGGTTTACCACTGCCTCCGGGCGGGCAATAAATCTACGCTTATAGGAAGGCATGCGTTTCTTTCCACCGATATGCTCGAGAAATTCCGTATCTACCGGCCCCGGGCAGACAATCGTCACCGCAATGTAGCCGCGCAGCTCCCGGAAAAGAGCACGGGAAAAGCTGAGGACATACGCTTTTGTGGCCGCGTACACGGCAAATTCCGGCTGGGGGATAAAAGCGGCAGCGGATGCCACCATGACAATATGGCTCTTCTGCCTCATATACGGCAGAAAAAGCCTGGTAATCTCCGTCAGGGCCCTGCAGTTCAGATCTATCATTCCGGCACAGTCCCCGGCTGAGGTTACCTCCACACTCCTGTGCACTCCGCAGCCCGCTGCATTTACCAGATATTTTACATAGGGTTTGTATTCCCTCAGCATTTCTTTCAGCTTTCCGATGCTTTTGGGATCTGTAATATCCATGGGAATCACACGGACCTTGATACCGATTTCCTTTCCAAGTTCTTCCAGAGCCTCACTTCTTCTGGCAATGGCCCAGATTTCATCCAGCCAGCCGTAATGGCTGGCGATCTGGCGCACAAACTCTTTCCCCATACCTGAGGAAGCACCGGTTATGACTGCTATTTTCAAACGATCACCTACTCTTCTTTTTGTGGATATTTCTTATGGTTTTCTTTTTCTGTGTATTTCTGCGGTCTTTCATTTTGCTGCCGCGCTCGGCTTCCTTCCTCTTTGTATCACTGCCATTTCCTGTACGGATAAGACATTTTCTGTCTGTCCCAATCAGGTCAGTCCTTCCCGCCGTTATAAGGGCCTCTTTTACAAGTTCCCGGTTCGCGGGGTTCTTATACTGGATGAGGGCCCGCTGCATGGCTTTTTCATGGGGATTTTTCGGTATATATACCGGCTCCATGGTTCTCGGGTCCAGGCCGGTATAATACATACAGGTGGACATAGTGGAGGGTGTGGGGTAGAAATCCTGCACCTGTTCCGGCGTAAATCCCATATCACGCACATATTCCGCAAGCTTGACAGCCTCCTTCATGGTACATCCCGGATGGGAAGACATGAAATATGGCACTGCATACTGTTTTTTACCGGTGCGCGCATTGGCCTTTTCAAAATCTTTCAGAAATTTTTCATACACCGCATGTTCCGGCTTGCCCATATAGGTAAGCACCTGGTCGGAAACGTGCTCCGGCGCCACCCGAAGCTGGCCGCTCACATGATACTGCGCAAGCTTCTCCAGAAATTCCCTGTCCTTGTCTGCCTCCACATAATCAAAGCGGATCCCGGAACGGATGAAAACTTTCTTCACCCCTGGAATCTCCCGGAGTTTTGCCAGAAGCTCCAGGTAGTCCCTGTGATCTGCCTCCAGATTTTTGCATGGTTTCGGATACAGGCACTGACGGTTTTTGCAGACACCCTTTGTCATCTGCTTTTTGCAGGCTGGCTGGCGGAAATCCGCGGTAGGACCGCCCACATCGTGGATATACCCCTTAAAATCTTTCTCCTCTGTACACATGACAGCCTCATCCAGAATGGATGCGTGGCTTCTTACCTGTACGATCCTTCCCTGATGAAAGGTAAGGGCGCAGAAGTTACAGCCTCCGAAACATCCCCGGTTGCTGGTGAGGCTGAATTTGATTTCTTCAATTGCCGGTATCTTCCCCATTTTCTCATACATGGGATGATAAGTACGGGTGTAAGGCAGACCATACACCTCATCCATCTCCTGTGTTGTGAGTGGTTTGGAGGGCGGGTTCTGCACCAGATACCCCTGTTTTTCATATGGTTCTGCCAAAACCTTTCCGGTAAAAGGGTCCATATTCTCATACTGAATACGGAAACTCTCGGCATAGGCTTTCTTGTCCCTGCAAAGCTCCTCATAGGAGGGCAGGATCACGCCTCCCGGCAGTTCCATAGTACGATATACCGTACCGGGTATATCATGGATATCACGGATGGACATCCCCTCATTCAAAGCTCTGGCAATGGCAAGGATACTCTTCTCCCCCATACCGTAGGAGATCATATCTGCCCCGCTGTCCAGAAGCACGGAGCGCTTCAGGGAGTCAGACCAATAGTCGTAATGGGCAAATCTTCTGAGGGATGCTTCAATACCGCCGATGATCATGGGTGTGTGTTTATAAATCCTGCGGATCAGATTGCCGTACACAATGACTGCCCGGTCAGGGCGAAGCCCCATTTTCCCTCCGGGAGAATAGGCGTCTGTACTCCGGTGCTTTTTTGATACGGTATAGTGATTCACCATGGAATCCATATTGCCTGCCGACACAAGAAAGGCCAGACGCGGTTCCCCGAACACAGTGATGCTTTTCTCATCTTTCCAGTCAGGCTGTGCAATGATCCCCACACTGTATCCGTAAGATTCCAGAAGCCTGGTAATGATAGCCGTACCGAAAGAGGGGTGGTCCACATAGGCATCCCCGCTCACATAAACAAAATCCGGCTGTGTGATTCCCCTCTGTTCCATCTCCTGCCTTGTCACCGGCAAAAATCCCGTTGTCATAAAAGCACCTCATATGTGTGATTCATCACCTGAAAATAATCATCAATATAATAATCTGCCAAATCTTTCTTCTTATCTGCCTGTTGTGCACTGAAGGCGTCCTCCACGGCACAGACCTTCATACCGGCATTTTTCCCGGCCAGGATTCCCATGGGGACATCCTCAAACACAAGACACTCCTCCGGCTTTTTATGTAAGCCCGCCGCTGTCTTCAGGTACACATCCGGGGCCGGTTTGCCTGCCGGCACGTCACAGCAGGTGGTAATGTCCGTAAAGTATTCTTCTATGGAATGGGCTTTCAGCACCATCCGGATCAGCTCGATACTGTTGCTGGAACAGATGGCCGCAGGAATTTTTCGCTCTTTTAAATAGCCCAAAAACTCACGCGCCCCTTTCTTCAGGGGAATCTCATGGCAGTATTTGTGTTCTGCCATGGTCACCCAGGTACTTTTGATGGCTTCCAGGGAATCCGGAAGGGCAAAGCGTTCTTTAAAATATGCCGCGGTCTCCGTGAACCCCATTCCCTCCAGCTCCTGCTGGAACTCTTCCAGGTTCTCCGGCACTTCCAGCCCTTTCATGGTCAGAAATTCCTCGTCCACAGCCTTCCACATCCACATGGAATCCACCAGGGTTCCATCCAAATCAAATAATACTGCATTGATATTTTCAAGCATTGTTTTTTAACCTTTCTATCTCTTCCTCTGAAAGTTTCCGGTATTGTCCGGGTTGTAACGTTTCATCCAAAATAAGGCTTCCCATGGAAAGCCTTTTTAAGTATAACACCTCATTGCCCACGGCTGCAAACATTCGCTTCACCTGGTGGAATTTCCCTTCTCTGATGGTGATGAAGCACTGTCTGCCCTCCGGCTCATACTCTGTGATCTCTGCAGGCATGGTAAGATTTTTTTCACCGATGTCCACACCTTCACACAGCTTTTTGCAGTCCTCCTCGGAAAGTTCATCCCTCAGGCGCACAAAATATGTCTTGTCCACATGCTTTTTCGGGGAGAGCAGCCTGTGAGCCAGCGCCCCGTCATTGGTGATAAGAAGCAGCCCCTCTGTATCCCTGTCAAGCCTGCCTACGGGAAACAGATCTTTCCTCTTTTTGGAAGGTATGCAGTCCAGCACGGTTTTGTCCCTGCTGTCCTCTGTAGCAGAGACCACGCCCTGGGGTTTATTGAGCATATAATACTCAAAATCTTCATATACTACACGCTCTCCGGAAGACAAAATCTCATCTGTCTCCGGGTCCACTTTCAGCTCCGGCTTTGTGGCGGTCTCACCGTTTATGGTGACCTGTTTGGCTTTCAGAAGCTTCTTTACCTCACTTCTGGTACCAAGGCCCATATCCGCCAGATATTTATCTAATCGAATCTTTCCCATTACTGCCATCTCCATCCGGCATAGTATTTATTTTTCAGGATTCCGCCTGCCAGCTTGCCGAATCCCAGAGGATAGTCCCTGACACATATAAGCTGCCATCCCTTCTGCTTTTCCACCGGCAGATCCGATACATCCAGAGTTTCCCCTTTCAGATATTTGACTGTGCGCACATCCTCAGGCTCCAGCCGGATACAGGAGACAAATTCCTCCGGCTTTAAAGCCATGGCCAGTGCCTGTGAAGGCTCAAATCTGTTTTTCTTCACATCACCCAGATAAAGCCCTGTGCGCAGGAAGCGCAGCTTCGGCACTTCCACCCTGCCCGGGAGCAGGTAAAGTCTGTCCCTGTCCAGTTTTAAGTTCTCCCTGTCTATGGGATATGACAGAAGCGATAAGAACTCCTCCGCACAGTCCGGCAACTTGGGTGCTTTTCTTTTCCCGGTCCGCAGATTTTCCTGCCCCGGTCTGCTGTCCTCTCCGCTTTTTTCAAGCAGAGCCAGAAAATGTCCTTCGCCCGGCATTCTGTGAGGGAAAATCCTGACACATTTTTCAAGTCCGGCGCCTTTTGCAAATCCTTCATAGGGAAGGATTTCCTTCAGACGCATATCCGGCATCTCCTGCAGCAGATATTCAATCACTTCCTCGTCCTCTTTCCTTGAAAATGTGCAGGTGGAATACAAAAGCATTCCTCCCCCGCGCAGCATGCGGGCACCCTGGAGGATGAGCTTTTTCTGTACAGGCACATAGGCCTCAGGTCCTCTCTCCTTCCAGTATTCCATCATTCTGGGTTCCCGGTGGAACATTCCCTCCCCGGAACAGGGAGCGTCTATGAGTACCTTGTCAAAAAAGCTTGTAAAATTCCGCTCCAGAACCTCCGGGTCCTCGCTTGTCACATAGACATTGGGAATGCCTGCCATCTCCAGATTCTTAAGCAGAGCCTTTGCCCGGCTGCTGCTGATGTCGTTGGCCAGAAGCATTCCTTGTCCCATAAGCCGTCCGCCCAGCTCCGTGGCTTTACCGCCCGGAGCCGCGCACAGATCCAGTACGCAGTCTCCCGGTTCTACAGGAAGCCTGCTGGCCGGTGTCATAGCGCTTGGCTCCTGCAGATAATACAATCCGGCAAAATAATACGGATGCCTGGATGCCCGCTCCTCCTCCTTCAGAAAATACCCGTTTGGTATCCAGGGTATCTTCTCCATGGAAAAGGGGGTGATGGCTTCAAATTCTTCGCAGGTAATCTTTGCTGTGTTGACACGGAGTCCCTGCATGACCGGCAGGTCAAGGCTCTTTTTATAGGCCTCCAGCTCCGTGCCCAGCAATTCTTTCATCTCTTGTTCATAATCACTCGGCAGATTCATTGTCTCGTCCTTTTTACATAATTTCTTCTGTAGCTACTGCCTGGGCCCGATAGCCCTCAGCGATAATATCCAGCTCCCGGTGGAACCGTTCCAGTCTGGATAAATCCTTAGTCTCATAAATCCGGTAAAACTCATCCTGTATTTTTGCCACTTCCCTCTTGTTGGAATAGTGGTATAGATTCTCAATATTATTCAGAATCCCTGACACCAGATTAGACTGGTGCAGCATGGAATTCTGGGCATCCATAACCTCATTCCGGACAGAAGACATTTCCTCGTCCAGAAGCAGTATGGACTGGGCTGCATGATTTAACCGCGCCTTTAAGTGAGGCGGCATATTTCCCTTATACTTATATTGCAGGGAATGTTCGATGGTAGCCCAGAAATTCATGGCAAGTGTCCGGATCTGGATCTCAGCCCTGATGTCTTTCGGGCCATCCAGAGTCTCCACATGATACAGAACGATCATATGATAGCTTCTGTAGCCGCTCTCCTTCATGTGTGTGAGATAATCCTTCTCCTCCACCACCTGCATATCCCGGCGCTTTCTTATGATCTCTGCCACTTTTTCAATATCTTCATAAAACTGGCAGATCACCCGGATGCCGGCAATATCTTCCACCTTCTCCTCCAGGTCTGCCCAGGATATATTTTTTCTCTGCATTTTTTCCAGAATACTGTTGATCGTTTTGACTCTTCCGCTGACTTGTTCAATGGGGGAGTACAGGTCCTTTTCTTTGTGCTCCTTCTTCAGATGGTTGAATTTGATAACCAGCTCTTTGACAGCAAGTTCATACGGAATCAGCAGTTCACGCCATAAATGTATCTCCATAAGACATTACTCCTTACCAGTGCGCCTGTTTTTCTATCCCTTATCATTGCCGCGTCTGCTGCGGCACAATCTGCGGGGTGCCCAAGTGGGTATCCGGAGCCGCGCGCTTTGTTTTCCCTATAACGGCCCGGTTTTCGCGTAAGGTATTTTAAGTATAGCATATTTCTATAACTCTCACCATAGAAATTCAGTAACTTATCTCCTTTGTATGATCCTTCAGGTATACAAGCACAGGGTACGGGTTCAGGGCATATTCCTCATCCTGACCGTATCTTGTGTATAATCCCATATGTAAATGGGGTGCAAACTTTCCGCAGGTCCCCTCCTCACCATATCCGCTGTCACCTAAAAATCCCAGAAGCTCTCCCGCCTTCACAGCTTCCCCCTCCAAAAATTCTCTGCCGTAACCGCTCAGATGAGCATAGTAAAAATAGCCGCCTTTCGGACTTCGGATTCCAATCCTCCAGCCGCCCAAAGGGAGCCATCCCACTTTCTCCACGGTTCCGTCCGTGATGCTGATGACAGGGTAATACCCGGAAAGCATTGCTTTACCGAAAATGTCGCAGCCTTCATGTTTCCGCTTTCCTCCATAATTCCGCTCCTCCATCCAGGTATCCGTAAAGGAAAACGGATCTTCCCTTTCCTGAGGGCGGACTGCAAGGGGAAAATACTCCATATCCTGCCAGAAAGGCAGATATAGCCGCATTTCTCTTGGAGACATTCCCGCTTTCTCCATCTCCTCCACAGGAATACCGGCCTCACGCAGGGTATCCAGGGAAACATGTTCTTTCAGGGAACTGATGGCAAAAACATCCGCAAACACCAAAATCAGAAAAAACAGTATCCATTTCCGCACAAAAATTCCCCCATCTGACATAAAATTCGGCTGTGCCTGTACCAGAGCCTGTAAAGATCGGCTCTTACCCGTACATATCATTTTATGAACAGACAGGGGAAAATATTCCAATTATTTATGACAATAGAAAATTCGCAGAGCGTGCTTTCTATTATTTCAATCTTTTCAATACTTCCAGCAGATACTCATAGACCCTTGCTGTGGAGGAGATGGAAAGTGTCTCCTCAGAAGTATGGATATCCTTCATATTCGGTCCGATGGAGATACAGTCAAGCCCCGGGATTTTCTCATAGAACAGGCCGCATTCCAGACCTGCATGGATCACCTGGACAGCAGGCTCCTCCTTATACATTTCTTTATATACCTGTACCATCAGCGGACGCAGGACAGAATCCTGGCGGTACTCCCATGACGGATAATCTCCTTCCACATGGTACTCACCTCCCAGAAATTCAGTCAGGTACTGAATCTTTCCTGCCAGCGCCTTCTTGGCAGAACCTGCGGAGCTTCTCACGCTGGTGGAGCAGGCCAGGCACTCACTTCCCAGTCTTGTAACCCCCACATTGCAGGAAGTCTCCACAAGCCCGTCAATGAAACCGCACATTTTCTGAATACCATTGGGATAATTCATAAGGAAGAAGATTACTTTTTCCTGGCTTACAGGATGAAGCACCTGTTCCGTCTGCTCACCCCGGCACACAGCCGTCACTGTGATACCCTCATCTGTACCTGTATACTCTTTTCTCAGCATCTGTGTAAACTCTGCCGCATAGCTCACCAGCTTTTCCCCGTCTTCCTGTTCTGTCAGCACGGATGCCTCTGCCTGGCGCGGAATGGCATTGTCCTTTTGTCCGCCGCTCAAAGATATCAGCCCAAACTCTCCGAACTCTCTGAATTCATGGAGAAATCTGGCCAGAAGCAGTGTGGCATTTGCCCGGATCTTATCAATCTCCGCTCCGGAATGCCCCCCCAGAAGTCCATCCACCTTGATATCATAGCGGATTCCTGTCCTCTCCTGATAATTAACAGGCAGCTCGCTGATACTAGTCATACCGCCTGCACAGCCTGCCCAGAGGATTCCCTCCTCCTCGGAGTCCAGATTGATCAGGTATTTTCCCTTTAACGGGGCAGTATCCAGTGCGGATGCGCCCAGAAGTCCGATTTCCTCATCCACGGTAAACACAGCCTCAATGGCCGGATGCTGCAATTTATCATCCTCCAGAATGGCCAGCTCATAGGCCACGGCAATGCCGTCATCCCCGCCCAGAGTCGTACCGTCCGCATGTATGATATCGCCCTCCACAAAAAGTGTGAGCGGATCCTTCGTAAAATCATGTGTACTGCCCGGAAGCTTCTCGCACACCATATCCACATGCCCCTGCAGAATCACTCCCGGTGCATTCTCATATCCACTGGCTGCATCCTTAAAAATGATCACATTCCCTCTCTCATCCTGTATATAGCGAAGGCTGTGTTCTTTGGCGAAAGCCGCAAGATAATCACTGATCTGCTGTGTATTGCCGGAACCATGAGGAATTTTTGTGATCTCCTCAAAATAATGGAACACTCTTTCCGGTTTCAGATTTTCTAATACTGACATATTGATTCCTCCTGTAATTTTATTCCTCTGCTGTCTTCTATTTTGTCACATTCTCCCCCGCTTGGCAAGGGGATGGGGGATTTTTACCTGTTTTAGTTTGGTGGCTCACGGACGGGGCGGCGGGGGGAAGCTGTCTGTGTCCGCTTGAGGTTCCGGAAGCAGTGAGCTAACCGATAACTGCGGCTAAGACGCTCAGCAGAGGCTTCGCGCCTAAGTCTCCGTAATCGGTGGATCTCACAGCCTCCTCCACTTAGCCTCGCTGACACAGACAGCTTCCCCCCGCCACCCCTGCTCCTTTTCTCCGGAAGTCTAAAACATATAAACTTTTTAGCTATAGTAAAACATTTAAAAAGCACCAAAAACAAAGCAACTTACACCCGCTGTAAGTCCTTCAAAACACATCCTGCGGCCATCCTGCGGTTTGTGAAAACCAGGAAGTGTATGGGAGGAGGGCAGGGGAGGGAATTCCTGTGAACGATGTCTCAGTGGAGCGCCGGGGAGATCCACCTGCCCCAGTTACTTAATGAAGAGGCCATTGCCGATGAATTTAGTAAATGGGAGCAGGTTAGCTCCCCGGCAGCGGAACGCTTCGTTCACAGGAAATCCCTCCCCTGCCCTCCTCCCATACACTTCCGTCCGCATTCATCCTCCCACCCCCGCATATAATTAAAAAAACCACCAGGAGCTCCCCCCTATGAAACGTTTTCTATTCCTACTCCCCTTCCTAATTATGCTATCTTTTCTCCTCCTATTCCCGGACACCTCATTTACCTGTGCAGCTTCCGGCCTGATGCTGTGGTTTGAAACCCTGCTGCCTTCTCTGCTGCCCTTCATGATCATTTCAAACCTGCTGATCCGGACCGACCTGCTGAAAAAATGGATACGCATACCGTCAGGCCTGTGGCACCGCTTTTTTGCCCTTACCTGTGACGGCGCCTACGCACTGCTTCTGGGATTTGTCTGCGGCTATCCCATGGGCGCCAAGGTGACGGCTGACCTCTACCGGGAAAACCGGATTTCCAAAAAAGAGGCAGAATACCTTCTCACCTTTGCCAATCACCCTGGCCCGTCCTTTCTCTCCTCCTATGTCTGCCTGCAGGCGCTGGGACAGAAAGCACTGATCCTTCCCACCTACTGCATCATTTATCTTGCCAACTACCTGTGCTGTCTTCTCTTCCGAAAGAAAGCAGACCACAGCGCCATTGCCGCTGACACCTGCCCCCCGGCAGGAAATGAAAAAGAGATATCCATCCAATCCCCACTGGGAGAAATTCTGGATACCTCTATTATGAACGGATTTGAGTCCATCACAAAGCTGGGAGGATATATCATCCTCTTTTCTGTCTTCCAGGGTGTCATCAAAAAAGTATTTGCACCTCTCGGGCCGGTTATGTATGTCATGTGCGGTGTCACGGAAATGACCACCGGAATCACTGCCCTGGCAGGCACCGGCTGGAGTCTTACTTTTTTATACCCCATGCTGCTGGGGATCACCGCCTTCGGCGGCATCTGCGTTGCAGCCCAGACAAAGTCCATGCTTGCGGGAACAGACCTGTCCTTCGGGCCTTATGTATGGGCAAAGCTTACAAACTTTCTGCTCACAGGCCTTCTGGCATTCTTATTCGTCGAAATCATCTAAATCATCATCATCCAGGGAAACGCCCTCAGTCTCCGGTGCAGCCTCCTGTACCGGCGCAACGCCTCCTAACTGAGGCTGCAGTTCGCTTCTGTTTCTGTTGATCACATCCAGAGAAGCCTGCAGGGAACGTACGAACTCATTGTATTTGGAACCGGCATCCTCAAGAGTATTCGCCATGATCTGACCCATGTTAGCCATCATTTCATCGGTATAGGAAATTGCACTGAGGCGCAGATTGTTGGCATCGTTTGTTGCCGCGTCAATGATATCCTGTGCCTGACGGTTAGCAGTATTCACAGTCTCATTGGCCTGCGCGTATGCCTGCTGCATCACCTCAGACTCTTTTACCATCTCTTGTACCTGCACTTTTGTCTCAGCGATGATAGCGTCTGCCTTAGCCTGGGCATCAGCCAGGATGGCATCCTTATTGCTGATGATCTTCTGGTATCTCTTGATTTCATCCGGAGTCTTCATACGCAGTTCACGAAGCAGTTCTTCTAATTCTTCCTTGTTCACTACGATTTTCGTGGTGGACAATGGCTGATATTTGCAGCTCTCTACATATTCTTCAATTTCTTCGATAATCTGTTCAATTCTGCTACTCATAATCATTCTCCTTATTGTATTCTTACTTTTTTTCCTTCTGTGCGAATTTCTCTCTCACTTTTTCAACGACGTATTCCGGAGCGAACTTGGAAATATCCGCGCCGAAATAGGCGGCTTCTTTTACAGTGGTGGAACTCAGATAAGCGTACTCCAGGCTGGTAGTCAGAAACATGGTATCCACATCTCTGGCAAGCACCCGGTTGGTCTGCGCCATCTGCAGTTCATATTCAAAATCGGTAATTGCCCGCAGACCGCGGATAATCACCTTGGCATCACAGCTTCTGGCAAAATTCACCGACAAGCCTGAAAAGGATGTTATCTTCAGGTTCGGGATATCTGCCGTCACTTTCTTTAATATATTAACACGTTCTTCCACAGAAAACAACGGACTTTTTTCAGAATTCATCAAAACTCCAACAATTACCTCATCAAAAAGTTCCGCTGCTCTCCTTATCACGTCCAGATGTCCAAAAGTTGCCGGGTCAAAACTGCCCGGATAAATTGCTCTCACCATTGCTCGTATCTCATGCCTTTCTCAGGAAAATGTGCCGGTTCGTCTTGTATCTCTTGTCTTTTACCATTGTGAAGCCATACTCTTCCAGATAATCAAAAGGTGTCTCTAAGGAGGCTTCCACCACAATCAGGGTGTCCTCATCCACATAGGATGCTTTGGAAAGCACCGAAAGCACCTGTTTTTCCAGTTCCCTGTTATAGGGAGGGTCCATGAAAATACAACCGAAGGGCTCACTGCCCTCCAGAACACCCAGGGCGGAAAATACGTCCTGGCAGTAAAGTTCTGCGCTGTCAGCAAGCCGGGTAAATTTCAGATTTTCCCGGATACACTCTGCCGCTTTTTTATTTTTTTCTATAAAGACACACGAATATGCCCCTCTGCTCAATGCTTCAATCCCGATGGCACCGCTGCCTGAAAATATATCCAGGAACCGGCAGTCACACAGATACGGCTGCAGCATATTGAACAGCGTTTCCTTGATTCTGTCGGTGGTCGGCCGGGTGTCCGTACCGGGGATTGTCTTGAGGGGCATACTCTTTGCACTTCCTGCAATCACTCTCATCTTGTTGTAATTCCTTTTCTCTACTTATTCATACGCCAGTCCAGATCCCCCTGGTCAAGTCCCAGTATCAGGGATTCCGCTGTAGCGATGTTCGTAGCGATAGGGATATTGTACTGGTCACAGCACCGTGATATCTGGTAGACATCCGGTTCTTTCTGATCGATCATAGCCGGGTTATAGAAAAAAATCACCATATCTATATCACCGCGTTCTATCATCTCCGTAAACTGCTTATCGCCGCCCATGCTTCCCGGAAGGAATTTATGCACATGCAGATTGGTCACTTCTTCAATCCTTCTGCCTGTGGTTCCGGTGGCATAGACCTGGTGTTTTGCCAGAATATTCTTATAAGCAATACAAAAATCTTCAATCAGAGGTTTTTTACTGTTGTGCGCTATAATACCAACATTCATATTCTATCATCCTCATTTTCTTTTATCAGAACAATTATAGCAAATATAACAACTAACTGCAATTATTATTTTAAATTTTATACATATTTTACAGAATTATACAAATCCCCTTACGCAAATTAAATGTTTTATTCACCGAATCACTATTGTAATACAATTCACAAAATTTGTCAAAACTTGAAAGAACTTCTAGGTGTAAAAAAAGTAATAAATCACATACTACCATTGTAACAAAAAAACAAAACATTTAAGGAGGAAGAAAAACATGTCTAACACAAATTCTTCTAACAGCGCAGCAGTACCCGAAGCAAAGAGTGCATTAAACCGTTTCAAATATGAGGTAGCCAACGAGTTAGGTGTACCGCTTACAGACGGTTACAACGGAAACCTGACTTCCAAACAGAACGGTTCCGTTGGTGGTTATATGGTTAAGAAAATGATCGAAGCACAGGAAAGACAGATGTCAAGCGGATCTACTCAGCTTTAATCTTCGTCCTGCCTGAGAAACATACTTTCTCAGAAAAAAGTTGAATGATCACTCATTCAAAAAAGAGGGCGCTTCTTCCGCATGAAGGAGCTCCCTCTTTTCCTTTTACATAAAACCCGTTGAAAATAAGTTCTTATAAATCCACTTTATTTCCGCCTTCTTTGTATTCATTGTTGATCACATAGTAAGCGGCGTTCTCTTCCGGTTTGATGTAAATCTGCATTTCTTTGATGTCGCTCTCTTTTTTTCCGGTCTCGTCCATCCATGCTTTTTTTACACTGTTTTCAATATCTTCAACCTTGTATTCGTTGCCCAGGCACTGAACATAAACAAATTTCTTTGCTTCCGCAGCTTTTGCGGCAGGTTTTACGGCTGCTTTTTTCTCAGCTACGGCTTTCTTTGCAGCGGCACGTTTTACAGGCTGTTTTTTCTCTGGTGTTTTTGCAGCTTTTACTGGTTCTGCAGCTTTTGCTGCCTCTGTCTTCTTCTCTTCGGTCGTTGTCTTCACAGCCTCTGTCGCAGCTGCTTTTGTCGTTGATTTCTTAATAGGCATAATAAATCTCCTCCTTTTACATACCCTTTGAAATTTCGATTTTCCCGTTAATCATATACCTTTTCCGGGAAAATTTCAAGTTTTTTACTCTACACTTTTCATGGACTCCACCATATCCACCTTTTTCAGACGGAAATGCATGAAGAAATTTACCACTGCTGAAAAGAATAAAGTGATCAGGATACTGTACACAAAACTGATGATTTCTATGTCTCTGCCGAACATCATAATATCTGTCTCGGCAGTCAGAATCACGAACCGATGCAGGATTTTTCCGAAGAAAATTCCCAGAAAACAACCAATCAAAGTCAGGCACACATTCTCCCTGAGCACGTATCTGGATACCTCCATATCATAAAAACCCAGAACCTTCAGGGTTGCCAGCTCCCTGATACGCTCACTGATATTAATATTATTCAGATTGTACAGAACAACAAATGCCAGAAGACCCGCGGCGATGACCAGCACATAGATGACCGTATCCAGGCTTTTCAGCATATTGGCGATCCTGTCCGCTGTCTTTGTAATAAATGAGACCTCAGATACCTGATCATAGGCCATATATTTCTCCTGCATGCTGTCTTCAAATGCGCTGTCCGTGGAAGTATTGATTGTGAGATAGTCCACAAATTCCGGCGTTTCCCCGAATACTTTGCCGTACAGCTCAGGAGAGATGTAGATGTAATGGAGGAAATAGTTCTCCGTGATATGGGAAACCTTCACCTCAAAATGATCTGTCTCCTCCTCCTTCAGAACCACAGTGTCGCCCTCCTTCACATCCAGCAGCTTTGCCAGCTTCTCTGATATGATGATCCCGTCATCGGAAAGCTCGTAATGCTCCTTCGTCGTACGGCTGCGCAGGTCGGCATATTTTTTAAATTCCTTTGCATTCTCAGGCACCATTACATAGGCGCTTTTGGTCACATCCTCTTTCTCATTTTCGATATCCATGGAGGTCTTGTAAACTGCCATAAAGGATTTGATATCCTTATCCTTTTCCATGGCGTCCATCACTTCCTCTTTTTCCTCCGGTGTGGTTTTATCCTCTAATACAATCTCTGCGTGGTAGGACAACAGGTCATTGTACTGGATCGTACCGATGGAGCGGACCGAATCCTTCACGCCGAATCCCACCAGCAAAAGTCCCATACAGCCGCCGATGCCCAGAACCGTCATGAAAAACCGCTTTTTATACCGGAACAGGTTCCGGACCGTGGACTTGTTGGTAAAGCTCAGGTGGTTCCAAATGATTCCCACACGTTCCAGCAGCACTCTTTTCCCCGACTTCGGAGCCGCGGGACGCATCAGGGTTGCCGGTGTGGACATCAGTTCCTTATAACAGGCGATTCCGGCTGCCGCGGTAGTACAGGCAATGGCCAGCAGAGTGGAGGATATGGAATATCCCGCGTGCAGCGGTGCCACCGCCTCAGGAAGATTGTTGTAGAGGATACCATAGGCATTGATGATGACAGGGGGCAGTATCTTCTGCCCTGCCACCAGTCCCGCCAGACTGCCTATGAGGGATGCCAAAAGCGCGTAACACAGATACTTTGCCGCGATGGAGAGTTTGCTGTATCCAAGTGCTTTCAGCGTTCCGATCTGGGTTCTCTCCTCCTCCACCATTCTTGTCATGGTGGTAAGGCATATCAGGGCTGCGACCAGGAAAAAGATCGCCGGAAATACGTCTCCTATGGCCTTTATCCTGTCTGCATCCTGCTCGTATTCCACATAAGTCTGTATGAAATCACGGTTGAGAATATACCATTTTGGCACCTCCAGATCATCCAGATCCTTCTGCCCGTCTGCTACCTTCTGCCTGGCATCTGCAATCTTCTCATCCGCATCCGCCTTCTTTTCCTCATATTCCCTGCGTCCGTCCGCAAGCTTCTTCCGGTTCTTTTCAATCTCAGACTCCCCGTCCGCGATCTCCTTCTCCCCGTCCGCAAGCTGGGCCTTTCCATCCTCAAGCTCTTTTCTTGACTGCGCGATCTGAGCCTTTGCGTCCGCAAGCTCCTGCTCTTTGGATTCCAGAAGCTCCCTGGCCTCATCAAGCTGATTTTCTCCATCCGCAAGCTGAGCTGCCCCGTCCTCTATCTGGGCCTTTCCCGCTGCAAGTTCTGCTTCCTTTTCCGTAAGCAGTACCTCTGCCTGGGCAATCTGGTCCTCTCCGTCTGCAAGCTCTGCCTCCTTTTCTGCCAGGGTTTCCGCCTGGGCATCAAGTTGGTCGAGCTGCTTTTTCAGCTCCTCCAGTGCAGCCGGCAGGGTCTGCTGCTGCTCTTTTAACTGAGGTAAGGCATTGTCCATTTGGGCTTTCTGCTCCTCTAACTGCTGCAGGGTATTCTGAAGATCCGCAAGCTGTCCTGAGGCCGCAGAGATACCTGCCTCAATCTGGGCTTCCTGCTCTCTGGCCTCATTTAACTGCTCCTCCAACTGCTGCCGGATATCCTCTGCCTCAGGGGGAACAGCGGCAAGCTGCTCTTCCAACTGGGCGATTCCTGCCTGAACAACCGCCTGCTTCTGTTCCAGATCCGCGATCCCTGCTTCCGCCTGATGAATGCCGTCCGTAACCTTTGCTATGCCGTCCCGGACAGCCGGGAGTCCGGCCTCTATCTCCTGAATCTTCTGCTCTACCTGAGCAATGCCTGCCTCCGTCTGGGCAATGCCGTCTGTAAGCTGCTGTCTGCCCTGGGCGATCTGGGCTTTGCCTTCCTCCAACTGGCTGCGTCCGTCAGAAAGAGCTGCCTTCTGTGTGTCAAGCTCCTGCCATCCCTCTGCGATCTGATTCTCGCCGTCCGCTGTCTGGGCTTCTGCCTCCTCCAGCTCCCGGCTCTTCTCCTCCAGTGTGGAGGCATTTTCATAGTAGGTATTCCAGCCGTCTGCAAGCTGGTTCTCCCCGTCTGCGGCCTGTGCTTCCCCATCCGCAAGCTGAGCCTCCCCGTCAGTCAGTTTATCCCTGGCTGTCTGCAGCTCTTTTTTGGCATCGTCAAGCTTTTGCTGGGCGTCCGCAAGTTCTTTTTCCCCGTCATCCAATTCCTTTTTGGCATCCTCCAGCTTCTGCTGGTTCTCCTCTATCTCTGCGGATGCATCATCCAGCTTTTCCTGTCCTTCCCGATAGACAGACTCGTAGCGGATATCACAGCGTCCGTCCGCTATGGCATCCAGATGGTCCTCCACCTCTTTTACGGTATCCTCGTACTTATCTGAACCTGATAAAAGCTCTTTTGCTCCCGCCACCCGTATCACAGCCTCTGTATAGACCTCCAGGGAAAAGCTTTCTGCCGGAATGACCAGGAAACTGCTCAGCTCGCCGTTTCCTATTTTGCTGGTACCCCTGTCCAGGCTGAGATAATAGGCAGTCGTTCCGCTTCCCACAATCTTGTATTCTGTGACAGCAAGCGTATCTGCTATGTCATCATCTGTACCGGATTTCACAGAAATCGTATCTCCGATTTTATATCCGGAAAGACTCAAGAACCGTTCATCCGCAAGGCATTCATCCTTTTTTTCGGGCATACGGCCCTGCTTTACTGTTATCTTATTGATATCCTCATAGGCTGACATCATGCGCACAACAAGCTGTGCTTCTTCCGTACTGCACAGCACATCCGCGCTGTAGCCGCCCCGCACGGACTCCACACCCTTTATATCCCGGATCGCATCTATGTCCTTCTCCGTCAGGCCCAGGTCACTCAGCACGCGGATATCCATGAAATTGCTCTTGTCATACAGAAGGTCTGCCGACATATTCATATCCGGGGCCGCTGCCCTTACACCGGCAAAAAAGGCCACGCCCAGTGCCGCAATAAGCATTATGGACAGAAACCGGTTCCTTGTCTTTTTTATCTCCATAAAAAAATCTTTTGCTAACGCATTTTTCTTCATGCTGTCACACCTTTTTCTCTATAGTCCCGGCAGCTCCAGCCGTTCCTTCGCATAATCCAGAAGACGTTCTCTGAGCCTTCTGTGTTGTTCCAGTGACAGATCCGGGTCCAGCTTGAGGATCGCGCCTCCCGCCTCACTGGCCTCCTTCAGCACCTGTGCATCCTGGTAAATGTCAGCCAGCGCAAATTCCATATCCCCGCTCTGCCGGATTCCGAACAGATCCCCGGGTCCCCGAAGCCGCAGATCCTCCCCTGCGATCTCAAAGCCGTCATTGGATTTTACCAGGATCTCCAGACGCTCCTTTGTCTCCCGTGCATCCTGCCCCTGCATAAAGATACAGTACGACTGATGTTCTCCTCGTCCTACGCGTCCCCTGAGCTGGTGAAGCTGGGCCAAGCCAAACCGCTCCGCATTCTCCACCATCATGACAGTGGCATTTGGAACATTTACGCCTACCTCAACCACTGTGGTGGAGACCAGTATCTGTATCTCATTGGATGCAAAAGCACTCATGATCTTATTTTTTTCGGCAGGCTTCATTCTTCCGTGAAGAGGTTCCACCCTGATCTGCGGAGGCATGATATCTCGCAGGCGCTGTGTATAATCCAGTACATTTTCCGCTTCCAGACCCTCGCTCTCCTCCACCATGGGGCAGATGACATAGACCTGTCTTCCTGCCTGAATCTCCCGCTCCATAAAAGCATATGCTTTCGGACGGTAAGAAATATCCACCACACAGTTTTTTATGGGCAGCCTTCTGGCCGGAAGCTCGTCAATCACGGAGATATCCAAATCCCCGTACAAAATGATCGCCAGGGTCCTTGGTATGGGTGTGGCACTCATGACAAGAACGTGTGGCTTCTCCCCCTTTTTAGAGAGATCATCCCTCTGGCTGACCCCGAAGCGGTGCTGTTCATCGGTGACCACCAGGGCCAGATTCTCATACTGCACCTTCTCCTGGATCAGGGCATGGGTACCCACAACCATTCTGGTTTGTCCTGAGGATATCTTCTCATAGATCAACCGCTTTTCCTTCGCAGTACAGGAACCTGTCAGCAGCACCGGTTCATAAGCAAGCCCCTGCTCCTCCAGCAGCTTCTTCAGCGCCTCAAAATGCTGTGCTGCCAGAACCTCTGTAGGGACCATAAGGGCAGACTGGTAACCGTTTACGGCTGCCAGTATCATGGATAAGAACGCGATAATGGTCTTGCCGCTTCCCACATCCCCCTGCACCAGCCTTGACATAAGGGAATGGCCTGTCATATCCCGCTCTATCTCTCCCCAGACACGCCTCTGAGCATTGGTCAGGGGATAGGGAAGGTTTTCTATGACATTCTCTGTCTCCCAGACCGGCTTTATGTTAAAATGGCTGACTGCGTCCTGGGTCTTCTCTTTCATCATGCGCACAGCCAGTATAAAAAACAAAAATTCATCAAAAACAAGTCTTCTCCTGCCAAGAAGCATATTCATTTTATCTCTGGGAAAATGAATTTCCGATATTGCAAAATTATACTCTGCCAGATGATAGTGGCTGCGGAAATCCTCAGGCAGATATTCCTGCACAATCTCCTTCTCCTCCAATGCCTGATGCATGGTCTTGACTACCAGCTTGTTGGTCAGTCCCTTTGTCAGGCCGTATATGGGGTTCAGGGTGTGCAGCATTTCCCCGTACTTTTCGGGGGTAAACACTTCCGGGTGCTCCATGGTAAGGCGGCCCTTTTTCTCTGTGACCATTCCACGAAATATGTAGCAGCTTCCCGAGGCTATGGTGTTTCTTAAAAAGGGCATGTTATACCAGGTCAGGGAAAGGCTTTGTCCCTCCTCTTTCAGAGCTGCCGTCACCACAGTGAGCCTGCCTGTACTGCGCACCCCCACTTTTCCGGCTATCCTTCCGGCCACGGCAGCTTTTTTGCCCGGCTTTAGCTCTGCCAAGCTTACCGGCTGCGCGTATTCCTCGTAATCCCTGGGATAGTACCTAAGCAGGTCGCCTACGCTTCGTATCCCCAGTTTTGCAAATAATTTTTCTGTCTTCTCTCCAATCCCCTTGATGGAACGGATCGCATCTGCTTCTCTCATCTTTGTAACTCCATCTCCGGCTCACACGCTGTCTTTCTTTTTGTGTAAAGAAGAGGTGTTTCAGCAGGCAAAGCCGCGTCCACACCTCTTATTTTTCAATCCCGCAGGTTATTCCACGGATACCACATAATAATAGATCGGCTGACCGCCGTCGTTTACTTCCACATCAAAATCCGGGTAGCGCTCCTCCAGCTTCTCACCCAGGCGCTGTGCATCCTCTGCACTCACATCAGACCCATAGTATACACTGATGATCTCCGTGTCCTCATCCACCATAGCGTCAATGGTCTCCATGGTAATGCCTTCCACGCCCTCGCCCACAGCTAAAATGCCATGGTCACCGATTCCCATAATGTTGCCCTGGCGAATCTCCTTATCATCGATCTTCGTATCCCTCACCGCATAAGTGACCTGACCGGTCTTCACATTGCCGATGCACTGCAGCATCTCCTCTGTATTCTGCTCCACCGTCTTCTCCGGCACATAATTGATCATCGCCGTGATACCCTGGGGTATGGTCTTGGTCGGAATGACAATGATATTCTTATCTTCTGTCAGATCCCTTGCCTGGTTGGCTGCCAGAATGATGTTCTTATTGTTGGGGAACACGAAAATATTCTTTGCATGTACCTGCTCAATGGCTTTCAGCACGTCCTCTGTACTTGGATTCATGGTCTGGCCGCCTTCGATCAGATAGTCAGCGCCCAAATCCCGGAAGATATCTCCCATGCCGTCGCCTACCGATACAGAGATGAATCCCACCTCTTTTTCCGGAACGGCTTCTCTTTGCTGTGCTGCCAGCTTCTCAGCCTCTTTGATCACCTTTTCATGGTGCTCCAGGCGCATATTGTCAATCTTCATGTTGGAGAGCTGGCCGTAAGTCAGGGCCTTTTGGATTGCCATACCAGGATCATTGGTATGTACATGCACCTTCACGATTTCATCATCCGCCACAACTACCAGGGAATCTCCGATGGACATGAGATATTCTTTGAAAGTCTGCTCCTCTTTTTCCGAAAATTCCTTTTCCAGCATGATGATAAATTCTGTGCAGTAGCCGAATTTGATATTGCTCTCCTCCGCAGATACCGGTTTGCTCATGCCTGAGGACTTGGGCTTTTCAAAATTCATGTCGATCTCTTTGCCCAGATAGCCGTCATAGGCACCTTTCAGAACCTCCACCAGTCCCTGTCCGCCGGAGTCCACAACGCCTGCCTCTTTTAAAACAGGAAGCATGTCCGGTGTTCTGGAGAGCACATGCTCCGCATGGGCGATCACATCCGCAAAGAAACTGCTGAGATCCCTGCAGTCCTCTGCGATCTCCAGAGCCTTGTCAGCCGCGCCCTTGGCAACTGTCAGGATTGTACCCTCTTTTGGCTTCATAACAGCTTTATAGGCGGTTTCCACACCCTTTTCAAACGCTTTTGCAAAGGCAGGTGCATCCACTGTATCATAATGTTCAATGGTTTTTGTAAAACCTCTCAGAAGCTGAGAAAGGATAACTCCCGAATTTCCTCTTGCCCCGCGCAGGGAACCGGAAGAGATGGCCTTAGCCAGTGTCTTCATGGTTGGATTCTCAAGAGCACTTACTTCAGAAGCGGCAGACAGAATCGTCAGCGTCATATTCGTTCCCGTGTCACCGTCCGGTACAGGGAATACATTCAGTTCATTAATCCATTCTTTCTTAGCTTCCAGATTTTTGGCACCGGCCAGAAACATCCTGCCAAGCATCTTCGCGTCAACGGTATTGGTATTCAAAACAAGTTTCCTCCTTAATTAATCGATTACTCTTACGCCCTCTACAAGGATATTGATCTTCTCTATAGTCAAACCGGTAAATTCCTCCACGCGGTATTTCACATTGCTGATGAGATTGTCGGACACGGCAGAGATGCTGACGCCGTACGCGACGATCACGTGAAATTCCAGAGTGATTTTATTATCGGTGATGATGACATTGATTCCATGCTTCAGGCTGTCTTTCTTCAGGAGCTTAACCAGCCCGTCCTTCATGCTGACTGCCGCCATGCCTACGATTCCAAAACATTCGACTGCCACGCTTCCCGCATAAGTAGCGATGACATCCGTATCAATCATTATTTTACCTAATCCTGTATCAACAAGTCCATCCATGCACGGACACCTCCATAGCTTTTTTCTTTGCCGCCGCCCGGGGTATTCCCCGGTCTGCCGCTTTTTCATAGAACCATTCTAACATATCTTTCCCAAAAACGAAATATTAATTTAAAATTTTTATATTTTCACTTGCAAATCCTGTTATCTTCTGTTAAAATAACTATTGTTGTGAGTTTGTATACACGGACTTATTCTATGTTAAGGAGGTGCTACCATGGCAAAGTGTGCAATTTGTGAAAAAGGTGCTCATTTCGGGAACAACGTGAGCCATTCCCATAGAAGATCAAACAAGATGTGGAAATCCAACATCAAATCTGTTAAAGTAAAAACAGCAAACGGTGCTGCAAAGAAAATGTATGTTTGTACTTCCTGCTTAAGAAGCGGCAAAGTGGAGAGAGCGTAAAGAATGAGGAAAGGCCTTGTCCGATGAGACAAGGTCTTTTTTTGTCCTCTTCTATATTCATTCAGCAGCAGAACAGGTTGTATCCCACCAGCATGCACAGTGCCGCAAGTAATACCATAAGGAAGCTCTTTGGAAATATCAAGGCAAGAAACAGCCCTACTCCAATCCAAAACAGTAAAAATCCAATGAGTCTCTGCACAGTCTCTCTGTTTCTCCTTTTGCCTGTTTACTTTAATATATGCACAAAGCCGCCATGAATGACATCCCGGCGGCTTTTTTATGTCCTGTATCCTCTTTACTCTTCTGTTTTATCTTCTGTATCTGCTTCCTCAGCCTCTTTCTTCTCGGATTCTGCTTTCTTTGCAGGCTCTTTTGCTGCTGCCGCTTCCTCTTTTTTGCCGTCCGTAAATTTATTTACAAAATCGGGAACCATATCCAGAATTTTGGTAAGGCCGTCCTGGTTCTTCACATTGACCAGTTTTGTACTGCCGCCTGAGATCACCAGCACTGCGCTTGGGGAGACCTTGCCGCCCATACCGCCGCCGCCGTTGTTCTTCTTGTCATCGGCAAATGCACCTGCAGCCACGCCGAAGGATACGTCGATCAGCGGAAGGATAATGGTGTCTCCCACAGTGATCGCCTCCCCTACCACTGTTTTCGTTGTGATAAAGCTGTCCATTCCCTTGAAGAGGGAATCCACCGTTGTCTTGAAACTATTATCTGAAGCCATAGTTATTTCCTCCTTAATGTTTACTTGTTTTTAAATTTTTTTCTCAAATCCCTGACATTGGCATCCCTGAACAGTTTCCAGACCGTACGGAGAAACATAAACCCGTACATTCTTCCCCAGATCTGTGCGCGTCCTTCCAGTATGACTCTGTCAAAATACGGATGCAGGGAAAGTCCTCTGCCGTAAAGAGGATAGAAAATACTGGCTCCTGCCAGCACCTGCCCTGTAAGCGCCGGATCATCAAATCCAAAATAAATGTCGCCTTTTATTTTTCTGGGCCGCACATGCCTCATTATGATACCCAGTTCTCCAAATACCAATGTCTTGGCACCCAGAAAGGATTCCGAGGCCAGCAGTTCCCTGATTTGCTCTATTTTACCATAAATCTCTTTGGCTGTCCGCCTGAAATTTACAAAAGCCGCTTTTATTTTCCCGGGAAGCCCAAGAAGTTTTTTTATGATCTCCGAAATTTTTTCAAAAACACTGCGGAGTTTCGCAGCCGGACTCTTTTTCGCAGCCGGATTCTTTTTCTCAGCCGGTTTCTTCTTCTCTGCGAAGTCTTTTGTCTCCGCGGAGTTTTTTGTCTCAGCGTCCTTCTCTGTCCCGACAGCATTTACGCTGCTTTCCTTCTCAGTCTCCAACAGGGCCTGCTGTGCGCTGCGGGGCTCTTTTGCCGGAATAGCTGCCTGTTCTTCTGTTTCCGTGCCTTCCCCCGGTGGTGTTTTTTTCTCCTCCGCTGCTGTCAGCTCAGGTTTTTTCTTCTGTCGTTTCTGCCTCCAGGCAGCGATTTTTTTCAATACCACATCCACGGGTATTCCCAAAAAACGGATGGAAAGCTGTAACCCTTCCGTCCCGGAACCGTATCTGGCTGTGACAAAGATCAGATGGAACAGCCAGGAAATCCTCACTTTTCCCTCGTACTTTCCCTCCTCCCGGAAAGCGCTTCCGTAGTAGCGCACCGGTACAAAGACCAGCGACAGCAGAAGGAGAAGAAGCAGACACAATATCACCAGCAGCAGAATTCCGATTATTTTTAGTATACCCAAAATTATATGTATCAGCATCATCTTCTCACCTGTCAGTCTCTTTTTTTCACCCGGGCTGCTTTTTCAAGAAGCCAGCCGCGGATATCCATGGCGCCTGTCTCCTCATAGACTTCTTCTGCAATCTGTTCCACCAGCTCCACAGCCTCGTAATATCCCGAACAGAGTCCCACGATCATGGGACAATTTCTCCTGATCGGCTTCTGCAGCAAATAATTTGCAGATATAATTTCCAGGGAATTTGCCGGGTTGACTGCAAGGGTCACCAGATAAATATCAATGACCCCTGCACCCTGATTGATCTTCCGTATCAGCTTTTTTTGTTTCTTTTTTGCATTATCGCCAACATACAGATTCTTATACCAGTTTAGCATAAATTTCCATCCTTAATCAGAGTCCTGCAGCGTTCCGGCCAGCGGAATGGCTGCGGATTCCTATTCTTTCAGCCTTCTTTCAATTGCATTCACAACAGATTCCAGCACTTTGATACGGGCATAATATTTGTCATTGCCCTCCACGATGATCCATGGTGCATAGGAGGTTGACGTACGGATGACCATCTCGTTGACTGCCTCCTCGTACTGGTCCCATTTTTCCCGGTTTCTCCAGTCTTCGTCTGTGATCTTCCACTGTTTTTCCGGATTTTCCATGCGCTCTTTGAATCTCCGCTCCTGCTCATCCTTGTCAATATGCATCCAGAATTTCAGCACGATCGCTCCGGAATGGGCCAGATGGGCTTCCATATCATTGATCTCCTTGTAGGCCCGCTGCCATTCTTCTTTGGTGCAGAATCCCTCGATCCGCTCAACCATCACCCTTCCGTACCAGGTCCGGTCAAATATGGCAACATGGCCTGCCTTTGGCATGTCCTTCCAGAAACGCCACAGATAATGGTGGTTCTTCTCCACAGCAGAGGGAGCCGCCGTGGGATTCACCACATATCCTCTGGGATCCATGGCCTCTGTAAGACGCTTGATGGCGCCGCCCTTGCCTCCCGCATCCCATCCCTCAAATCCCAGCACAACGGGGATTCTGCGGCTGTACAGCTCACTGTGGAGGATTGCCATGCGGTCCTGCAGATTTTTTAATTTCTTCTTATATTCTTCCTTTGTGTAGGACAGTGTCAGATCAGCTTTGCTGAGGGTGGAGGATTCCAGGACTTTCCTGGACAGTGGTTCGTATTCCTTCACGGCTTCACCCGCACCGGCCTCCGCCTTACGCGCCTCTTCTTTCGCCAGCTTTTCCGTCTTAACTTCCTCTATCTTCTCTGTCAGACTCTCGATAACAGAGGAGAGAATCTTCACCGTGGCAAAGCGGCGGTCCGTGGCCTCGATAATGGTCCAGGGGGCACACTCTGTCTCTGTCTTCTCCAGCATTTCCTCCAGCATGGCTTTATAGGTGCCATACTCCTCGTTGCGCTTCAAATCAGCCTTGCTGACTCTCCACGCTGTCTCTTTATTATCCAGAAGTCCGTCAAAACGCTTTTTCTGTTCCTTTCTGCTGATGTGCATAAAGAACTTGATCAGCACAGCGCCGTCATCTGTCAGCGTCTTCTCAAATGTATTGATCTCCTGATAGGCATACATAAGCTCTTCCGGTGAAATCTTCTCCTCAAACCTGTCCACGGAAACTCTCCTGTACCAGCTTGTATCAAAAATGGCGATCCTGCCTTTTTCCGGCGTCTTAGTCCAGAAACGCCACAAAAACGGGTACATGCGCTCCTCTTTTGACTCCTGTTTGATAGCAAAAACTTTAAACCCCCTGGGATCCAGCGGATGTATCAGTTTATTGATCTGCACGCCCTTTCCCGCTGCCCCAAACCCTTCAAAGAGAATCATGACCGGGATTCCCAAATCCCTGCATTCCCTCTGCAGACGCGAAAGTGTCCCTTCCAGAGCCTCCATCTTTTCTTTGTACTCTTCTTTCCCCATCTCTTTTGTCAAATCAATCTGTTCTAACATCTGGCTACCTCCTCCATTTTTATGAAAGCGCGGCTGTTAATAGTTACTGTCTGAATCTACACCTGTAAAAGTACAAAAAGGGGCTGGAAAAACCAGTCCCTTCTCATCAGCTGAATAACTAAAAATACTTTTTGTTTCCCCACAGATTTGATTTTTTCAAATCCAGGTATTCATTATAAGCCTTTTCCAGAATCTGCTTTTCGTTGGAAAACCGTAATAGATGGTAAGCTTCATGGAACTTGTAAAAACCGGAATCTACAAAATATTCGTCTCTCTGGGGCCGGCTGTAATAGCTGCTGGCGGCCATGAGATACCAGTAGACATCCTTTTCCACAGTATCTTCCGGCACACAAAAACTATACTGGCTTTTTCCTACATATTTGATGATATTAGCTGCTACACCTGCCTCCTCCTTCACTTCGCGCAGTGCCGTATCCTTATAGTCTTCGCCTTCCTCTACTGTACCCTTTGGCAAAACCCAGCCCTCATATTTGTGCTTATAGGATTTGTACAGGGTCAGTATCTTTCCCCGATATATTACCACCCCGCCACAGCTCGTTGCTTCAATCATAGTGCAAGTCCTCCTGTACGACCCTTTTCCGGGCCAGCGTTGTGTTTCGTTGTTATCAGTATACCTCTTTTTGGATACCTGTGCAAGGGATAAATGGAAACTGCAATGGGGGGGAATTAAGGCGGACGGAAGAGGGAGGGAGCGGGGATGAATGTCTGTGAGCGAAGCGTTGCGCTGCTACGGAGCTAACCTGCTCCCTCCCTCTTCCTGGTTTTTAGCTTTCCCGTATGCGTTTCATAGTGGGTAAAATAAGGGTGCAGGGCGGAAAGTTATATAAATCTAATAATAAAATTCATTGAAGACCTCATGGGCAATGGGGACTGCTACGGAGCTGCCGGTTCCGGCGCCTTCTGCTATGACTGCGATGGCGATCTGGGCATCTCCCATGGTGGAGTATCCTACAAACCAGGAATGGGTCTTTATGTCCCCGTCTGCGCCGTAATACTCCGCGGATCCTGTCTTGCCGGCGGCGCTGTAGTTCTCGCCGCTTAAGGAGGACGCGGTTCCTCTGTTTACCACCTCTTCCATGAGGTTCTGCATCACACGGGCCTCACTGCTCTCCATAAGCTGCTTGTATTCCGCCGGCTTGGTGGACTTCACCACATCCCCGTTCACATTCTCTACATGGTCCACATAATACGGTTTCATCAGCACGCCGTCATTGGCAATGGCACTGACGATCATGGCCATATGCATGGGAGAGACCAGGGTGTTTCCCTGACCGATGGAAGTCTGCATAAGGAGCGGGTTGCCCGGATGCTCACCCAAGTCGAATCTGCTCTTGTTGTATTCAATGGGAACGGGGAGCTTGCTGTTAAATAAAAGGCTCTCCGCCGTCTGTGTCAGCTTTGATTTCCCCAGATCCACACCGATGCTGGCAAAGGCACTGTTGCAGGATTCCGCGAAAGCCGTGGTGAAATCCTCCTCCCCATGCACTTCCCCGTCATAGCAGGTGATAGTATGGTCATCCATGGTAATGCTGCCGTCACAGTTATAATAATAGCCGTCTATGCTGCCGTGGGCTTTCAGGTAGGCCAGGGCTGTGACGATCTTGAATGTGGACCCCGGCGGATAAGCGCCCTGTGTTGCCCGGTTCAGCAGGCTGCTGTTTGAGTTGTCGCTGACCAGATAATCCCAGTCTTGGGCCACAGTATTGGGATTGAAATCCGGCTTGCTCACAGATGCCAGAACCGCTCCTGTTCGAGGGTCCATGACCACAACAGCGCCTCTGTTGTCTCCCAGAGCATTATAGGCTGTCTGCTGCAGGGAGGCATTCAGGGTGCTGACCACATTGTCTCCCAGGTTCTTTTCACTTTTCAGTTCATTAGCCGCCTGTGAGAGATAGCCGTCATGGGAAGTCATGAGCTGGAAATTCGCCAGGGATTCCAAGCCGTTTTTACCGTTGGCATCATATCCAACCACATGGGCAAACACATTGCTGTAGGGATATACCCTGGTTTCCGAACCGTCGTCATTTACCTGTGTATAGGCCAGAGTCTGTCCGTCAGAGGACAGGATGCTGCCGCGGACCACCCGGTCCTCGAACTGGTCCTGCCTGGTGTTATAGGGACTGCTGATCACGCCCTCCCGCTTCACCACCTGGAAATAAACCATATAGCCAATCAAAGAAATAAAGATGCATACGAAAAAATAACTGACTATGGCATATTCCCGGTTCCGGGCCTTCTTAGCCTTTAATTCTTTTTTCTCTAACGCCTTCTCTTCCTTTAAGAGACGCTTCTCTTCTTTTTTCTTTCTGCTTTTCAAGTTCTTCATCCTCGTCTTCTCTCAAAATATATAACCCCTGGATAATCGCCAGCATGATGATCGTGCTTAACACAGAGCTTCCGCCGTAGCTGACAAGGGGAAGGGTGATTCCCGTCATGGGGATAAATTTTGTCACACCGCCGATGGTAAGAAACACCTGAAACGCATATTCCGTTCCCAGTCCCAGCGCGATCAGTTTATAAAACGGTTTCTTGATCTGCAGGGAGATATTCACCACCAGCAGAAACATACTCATACAGATCAGGATCAGGCACATGGCAAAGAGAACCCCCATCTCCTCACAGATCGCAGCAAACATATAGTCCTGCTTAACAAAGGGAATCATATTGGGGGAACCCTGGCAAAGCCCCATGCCAAACAGACTTCCTGTACCGATGGCAAACAGCCCCTGCACAATTTGATATCCCGCCCCTTCATAGACAGAGAAGGGATTTTTCCAGGCAACTACCCTCTGGCGCACATGTCCGAAGAGGAAGTAGGCGCCCACAGCCGCCACGCAGCCGGAGCCAAGCCCCGCCAGCAGATACAGAGGCTTTTTGGTAGCCACATACAGCATGACCACGTATGTGATGAAAAAAACCAGAGCACTTCCAAGGTCCTTGGATATGACCAGTACCAGCACATAAGCGGCAGCCACTGCCGTTGTGATCACATGATCCTGAAACGTAGCTCTTTTCCTGTACAGCCTGCAGGCAACAAAAAACACAAAGATGATCTTCACAAACTCCGAAGGCTGGAACGCGAATCCGCCCAGAGAAATATTGATCTTCGCCCCGTTGACATTCTTGCCCAGGACCAGAACTACCAAAAGCAGCAGCATGCCCGCCCCGGCATAGAACCAGGTCCACTTATTTAAAAAGGTCAGTTTTCTTATCATGACCGGTATCACCATGGCAATAACCGTAGCGATCACCACGATCTGAAACTGCCGCACCGCAGATTCCGTATCCAGCCTTGCCAGCATGATAAAGCCCACAGAGAGCAGCATGCACATATGGTTCAGCAAAAGCAATGACGCCTTCTTGTAAAAGATTCGGTAAAGTACCTGAACCACAATAAAATACAAAAGCTGTGCTCCAAAGAAATATATGACCTCCATCTTCTCCGTCTTCAGGAAAATAACAAGAAAAGCCACAAAATCCATAAAGAAGATCACAATAAGCTGTTTTCTTAAAATATACCGCTTATCATCCTCAGCCTTGTATTTAAACACACTGAAACTCTCCAGCGTATAGAGAGCCGCCAGTATAAGCAGCAGATATTTTGAAAGTTCTACAATTAAATTAATCAAATCTTCACCTACTCCACGCCCCGTTTAAAATGCCCTTTTGTAAATTCAGGCACCTGATCCGGCACGTCTTTATTTTTCTTGTAAACATCCAGAAACAAATCGAGCAGTCTTCCAGTTTCAGCTTTCCCTTCTATCGTAAAGTTCATACGGAATGCCGAAACAGATAAGGCTTTTATCTGCTCTGCCTCCTTTAAAAGACCTGTGGGAACGCTGTTGTAAATCACATTATAACAGAAATCACACACGCACTGGGCGGTAAAATAATTCCCGTACCTGTCTTTCAGACGCACAGTTCCGCTCTTTTTATCACAGGCGTTATATGTCTTCTTCAGACACTGGGCGGATATCATCATAGGGTAATACCCGTAGACAATCCACTCGCTGCCCGCATTATCTCTGCGGCGTATCTCCCCGCCGTTCTGCTCCAAAGGAACCGTGGTGCGCAGCACACCCCGGTCTTCCAGAAAAGCTTTTGACGCGTCATTAAACGCATATAAAGAGTGATCACACACCGCTTTCTCTGCAAGTCCCAGACTCTTTACATACCCCAGCTCTTCCAGATTCCGCACCAGGAACCCATCCAGACACCCCGCCAGATTCATAAGTTCTGCCTCTTTGCTCTCCAGATTTTTTTCTCTCTGGATATAGGGAAATGCCAGATAACACTCCTTGCCGAATTCCTTTATATACTCCACGGCATACCTGGTCTTTTCCTCAAAACTATCGCCCCAGAACATGGATATGCTGCAGTAAATACCATCCACTTCCGGCCGTCTCAAGGCCTCCTCCATTTGTTCCCATGTCTCCACAGACACGTAAAACTTTTTGGACCCCCTGCTTTTTTCCGGTTTTGGGGATGTTTTCTTCTCCCCGCCATCCATCCTCCGTACATCCAGCACGCGTCTGAAGGGCTGCAGGCACTCTTTTTCCAGCGCTTCCAGGCCTTTTCTGCGCAATTCATTCAGACTCTGCATGGGCAGAAATCCCTGCTCATCTGTCTGCACATCCAAGTGTTCAAATACAAACGGGGTGTTCCCTGTCTTCTCAATCTGCTTTTTCACCCGTTCTGCGTCAAGGGGCTGCTTCCTGGCTTCCTGTACGGTTTCCCCTTCCACCTGTACGTGGCGGTTTCCGTACTCCAAATCCAGTATAGCAGGGCTGCCGCAAAAGAGGATTACATTTCCGTAAATTTTTTCTTGCAATTTCTTGTCAACATATTGAACTTTCAATTGCGAAAATAAGTCTTCATCCCGTTTTCCCGGTCCCTTTTCCCGGCTGTCCCTGGCCTTTAGATTCTGCACAGCCATCATATTTCTGCCATTGTGCTGTTTATAATAGCCCTCGTTGAACCCATCTCTCTGGTATAACTTTAAAAGCTCCTGCCTGTCGCTGTCCAGGACACGAAAGCTTTTGGGGTTCTCTTTATACAGATCCAGATATTTTCGGTAAATCCTTGTGACGCCTGCCGCATATTCCGGCTTTTTCATGCGCCCCTCTATTTTCAGGGAATAGACTCCCGCGTCCAAGATCTCCGGCAGAATGTCAATGGTGCACATATCTTTTGGACTCAGAGGATATTCCTCCTTCTTACTTCCCAGCCTTTTCTCTCCGTCGTACACTTCATAGGGAAGCCTGCAGGGCTGTGCACATCTTCCCCTGTTGCCGCTTCTTCCTCCCAGCATACTGGAGAACAGGCACATACCGGAATAGGAGTAACAGAGTGCGCCGTGAATAAAGCTCTCGATCTCCATCCCCGTCTCCTGATAGATCTCACGAATCTCCTGAAGGGACAGCTCACGGGCAGTCACGATTCTGGATACCCCTGCCTCCTTCATAAGAGCTGCCCCCTTCGGCCCGGTCACCGCCATCTGGGTACTCACATGGATGGGCAGCCCGGGAAATTCCCTTCTGATAAAAGAGAGAACGCCATAGTCCTGTACAATGACAGCGTCCACGCCCTGTTCATAATAAGGAGCCAGATAGGTGTACAACTGTTCTTTCAGCTCTCTGTTTTTAAGCAGAGTATTCACGGTCATATATATTTTCTTTCCGTGCAGGTGGGTAAAATCAATGGCTTCAAGCAGTTCGTCTGTGTCCGGGTTGTTGGCGTACGCCCTGGCCCCGAACATCTGACCTCCAATATAGACCGCATCCGCCCCCGCTTGGACAGCGGCACGAAGCCCCTCATAAGAACCGGCAGGTGCCAGCAGTTCTGCTCTCATAATCTGTCTCCTCCAAAATTCCTGTTGATAGAAAAAGGGCGTGTTACTTCTGTCCGAAGCGCGCCCTATCATTCTGTGTTCCGGAAGTTTTAAGCATGCTCACTATTGTTTTAAAAATTCTTCCAGTTCTTTTTCCAGTTCCTCTATTCTGTTCTGCAGCTTATCCATCTGCTCATTCTTCAGCGCCACGTCTTTTCTGGCATTCTCAAGCTGTACCTGGCTGGTGATCAGGTCATGCTTCAGATCATACATTTCTCTGTCCTTTGCCTCCAGGTCCTCCTCGAAAATCTCCGCCTGACGTTTGGCCTTAAAGTAATCATCTGCCACATTCAGGCTCAAAAGTGTGTGTTTTGTCTCCACGGACTGACGGCTGTAACCTGGGAGCTGTCCCAGTTCCGTCATTTTATTATTCATATAAGATGCAACCTTCTGCAGGTATTCTTCACTTTCATATCCGCTCAGGGTAATAATCTTGCCTCCGATTAAAACCTGTGTAGTATTCTTTACTGCCATTCAAGGGCTCCTCCCGATTTTCATTCATGACAACAGAAAGTCCGCAAAGCGCCCTTTCCATCATCTGCATTTTATTTCCACTGTCTATTATAATCGAAATATGCAGAAAAACAACCTTTTTCTCATTCCCCTGTCTGATTCAGCCCCAAATGGTGGTATGCCAGCTCGCTTGCCACCCTTCCTCTGGGGGTACGGAGCAGAAATCCATTCTTGATCAGATAAGGTTCGTAGACGTCCTCAATGGTGCCGGAATCCTCACCGATAGCCGCGGCAAGAGTATCCAGACCCACAGGTCCGCCGGAAAAACGCTGAATCACAGTGGTGAGCAGAAGCCGGTCTGTCTGGTCAAGCCCATATCTGTCCACCTCCAGAAGGTCCATGGCAAAATCAGCAACCTCTTTTGTGATCTTCCCGTCATACCGCACCTGGGCAAAGTCTCTGACTCTCTTTAAAAGCCGGTTTGCAAGCCTCGGGGTCCCACGGGAACGTTTTGCCATCTCCCAGGCCCCCTCCTCGTCAATCTCCACTCCAAGCACATTTGCAGAATGCAGTATAATGGTCTTCAACTCCTCTTCCGTGTAAAATTCCAGGTGATGTACCACCCCGAACCGGTCACGAAGAGGCGCAGTCAGAAGACCTGCCCTGGTGGTGGCCCCCACCAGTGTAAATTTCGGAAGGTCCAGACGGATGGAACGGGCAGCCGTGCCCTTTCCTATCATAATGTCAATGGCATAGTCCTCCATGGCCGGATAGAGCACTTCTTCCACCTGTCGGTTCAGCCTGTGGATCTCATCTACAAAAAGCACATCATGCTCCTGCAGGTTATTGAGGATCGCCGCCATCTCCCCGGGCTTTTCAATGGCCGGACCGCTGGTCACTTTCATATGTACACCCAGCTCATTAGCTATGATACCTGCCAGTGTGGTCTTGCCCAGTCCCGGAGGGCCGTAGAACAGCACATGGTCCAGCGCATCATTTCTCTGTTTTGCAGCTTCTATGTATACCTTCAGGTTATTCTTTGCCTTCTCCTGGCCGATATAGTCATCCAGGTACTGCGGGCGCAGATTTCCCTCTATTTTCAAGTCTTCTTCTATTACGTCTGTGGTAATCACTCTTTTTTTATCCATGCTCTCATCCCGCTAAAAATTCATTTTTTTCAATGCCAGTTTCAGTATCTCCTCCACGTTCATGTGGGAAGTCACATCCACCTGCTTCACAGCCCGCAAAGCCTCGCTGCCGGAATACCCAAGCGCGGTGAGGGCCTGCACAGCTTCCTTTTTGGCATCCACAAGGTCCCCGGTCTCCGTCTGGGAGGCTTCCTGCACATGCATGGTCTTCGTATCAAACGCCTCTTGTAGGTCCAGCTTGTCCTTCAGTTCCAGGATCATCTTCTGCGCTGTCTTCTTCCCCACACCGGGCGCTCTGGAAATCGTCTTCACATCATCCGAAAGCACTGCAAAACGCAGCTCATCTGCGGACAGCCCGGAGAGAATCCCAAGAGCCGCCTTCGGCCCGATCCCGCTGACACCAAGAAGCATCCGGAACATTTTCAGATCATCCCGCGTGAGAAAGCCATACAACTGCATGGCATCCTCCCGCACATGGAGATGTGTATGTATTTTCACTTCCTGTCCCGGACGCAGGGTTCCGTCCAGGGCGGAGGCGGGCATGGAGATATTATATCCTATATTTCCGCACTCCAGAATCAGTTTTTCCTCTTCTATTTCAACTACTTCGCCTTTTAAGTATGCAATCATGTCAAGTCCTTTCCAGGTATTCGTTTCATAATCTCACCGGACAGAATACCAATCAGCAGTCCGGTCAGAAGCCCTGCTATGAGAAGTACAGGAAGATAGTAAAAAAGATTCACATTCTCCACCACGCAGACTGCGATCAGAATCTGTCCGATATTGTGTGTCACACCGCCGGCAATACTCACACCTGCCACGGAAAAACCGCCGTTCTTTTTCAAGAGCACCATGACCAGCAGGCTCAGCCCCGCCCCTGCCAGACTGAACAATATGGAAAACAGATTTCCAAACATAAACCCAATCACCAGTATTCTGATAAAAGAGACAACTGCCGCCTCTCTCCATCCGAAAAGGTACAGCAGAATCACAGTGACCAGATTTGCCAGCCCCAGCTTAATCCCGGGAATGCCCGCAAAAACAGGCAGCAGGGTCTCCACATACCCAAATATAATGGCAACCGCTGCAAACAGCCCCATATACGCTGTCTTCTTCATATCCTTATCTCCCTGCATCCTCAACAGTCTTACACCGCTGCCCTTGAATCTTATCCTCTCTCTATGACGCCACCACATCTGGCCCCTCCGAGGACTCCCTGCTTACAATCTCCAACACTACCCGGTTAGGCAGACAGACAATCGTACCGCCGGTCTTTGAAATCCTCTTCTGCTTCATACAGAGATGATCCGGACAGTCCGCCTCCGTCATCGTCACATACCCATCCTTTATCTCACACACATTCGTATCCCCTATACGGATGACCTGGTCTTCCTCCAGCGAAAACACCCCATACTCTTCCCCGTCCACGGTAATACGAAGCTGTGCCTTTTCATATGTAAACTGCCCCCGTACATAGGGAATAAACCAGCATAAAAAAGCGATCAGCAATACAATGCCAATCAGTCCTATATCTCTTTTTTTCATTTTCATTTTAACATTCTAACATAAGAAGAACCAAAATGCAAATATACGTTCGCAAGAGGGGGATTTTGGTGGCAATGGGGACGGGATAAGACGGGGAGGGCGGGGTGTCAGTCTTTTCCATCCCCTTTAAGCTCCACCCCATCCGTAGCCTCCACCTTCCCATCTTTCCTCACAAACACAGCCTCAACCCCCGCCGTATTCTCAATCAATTTCCTCCCTTTCTCATACCCAAGTATCAGACAACTGGTACTAAGCGCATCCCCCTCAAGCGAACTCTTTGACAAAATCGTCACCTGCGCCAGATCCGTCTCCACCGGATATCCTGTTTCCGGGTCCAGCACATGGTAATACAACTCTCCGTCAGCTTCAAAGTACCTCTCATAAATCCCTGACGACACCACGGAACTCCCCGCCGCATCCACATAAGCCACAATCTCATTCCTCTCGGCAAAAGGCTTCTGTATCCCAATCTCCCAGGGACTCCCATCCTCTTTTTCCCCGATGGTCAGCACATTCCCCCCCAGATTGATATACCCGCTCTCGATTCCCTCTGATACCAGATACTCCTTCAGCCTGTCCGCAATATACCCCTTGGCCAGCGCGCCCAAATCCAGCATGGTATTCGGATCATCAAATTTCACTTTATCCCCTGCTTCCAGATGCACCCGGGAATACCCCACTTTTTCAAGTGTCTTTTTTATCTCCTCCTCATCGGGAACCTTTGGATCTTCATTTTTAAAATCCCACAGATCCGACAGCGGCGCCACTGAGATATCAAATCTTCCGCCTGTCACCTCATAATACTCCTTCGCACAGGAGAGCAGCGCATATAAATCCTCGGACACCACTGCCTCGCTCTCTGTTCTGTGATTCAGACGGTAAAGCTCACTGTTTTCTTTTGTCCGGCTGAATATATCCTCATATTCAGCACATTTGGCAAATGCCTCATCCAGCACACGCTCTCCCTGCTCCTGCTCCTCACAAAGGATGGAAACAGAAATCATGGTGTCAAAAAAGAATCCCTTTTTTGACACCATGTCCCTTTTTTTCTGACCGCAGCCGCCCACCAAAAGGCAGACTGCAGTCAGACATATGAAAATAAATATTTGTTTCTTATTCATCAGCAGATAATCTTTCTCGGGCAGGTTTCCTGACACTTGCCGCAGTTGGTGCATTTTTCAGAATCAATGTGCGCCAGATTGTCCTCAATGGTGATGGCCTGTGCCGGACATTCTCGCTCACATTTTTTGCAGGCGATACAGCCCACCTTGCAGGCATTCATGACTGCTTTTCCTTTTTCTTTGGAGCTGCAGGCGACCGCGTGCTTCTGCTCATAAGGGATCAGCTCGATCAGATGTCTTGGACAGGCTGCCACACATTTTCCGCAGGCTTTACATTTTTCCTTGTCCACAAGAGCAATGCCGTTCACTATATGTATCGCGTCAAAAGGACAAACCTTGACACAACTTCCGGAACCCAGACAGCCAAAGCTGCAGGATTTTGCTCCGCCGTTCTGCATCTGGGAGATCATTTTACAATCCGAAACGCCTGTATATTCGTATAATTCCGTCGTCTTTTCACAGTCACCGGCACATTTTACGAATGCAGTCATGCGCACTGTCTCTCCCACTTCTTCTCCCATGACTGCACCGATCTTGGCTGCCACAGGCGCACCGCCTACGGGACAGGCGTTCACAGGCGCCTCGCCTTTTGCGATCGCTGCTGCAAGGCCGTCGCAGCCCGGATATCCACAGCCGCCGCAGTTGTTGCCCGGAAGCTCTTCCCTGACTAATATTTCTTTTTCATCTACTTCTACGGCAAATTTCTTTCCTGCTACTCCCAGGAACACTCCGATAAAGAGGCCTACACCGCCTACCAAAACCGCCGCAATTACAATTCCTGTAACCATATCTCGCGCCTCCTTAGATTATGCCGGAGAAGCCAAAGAAAGCAATGGCCATCAGACCGGCTGTCAACAGTACCATGGGAAATCCCTGGAAATATTTCGGAATATCATTGTATTCCATCTTCTCACGCAGACCCGCCATAAGTACAATGGAGATGGTGAAGCCAACGGCTGTGGCAAAACCATTTACGGTACTCTGAAGCACGTTGTACTCCTTCTGCACATTGATGACCGCTACGCCGAGAACCGCGCAGTTGGTGGTGATCAAAGGCAGATACACACCCAGACTCTGATAAAGGGCCTGCATGGACTTTTTCAGGAACATCTCCACGAACTGTACCAGGGCTGCAATGACCAGAATAAAGACAATGGTCTGCAGGAACTGCATATTCACATGTGGATTTGCCAGCAGATACTTATAAATCAGACTGGTGACCAGGGAGGACAGTGTGATAACAAAGACAACTGCTCCGCCCATACCCGCTGCGGTCTCAATTTTCTTGGAAACGCCGAAGAACGGACACAATCCCAGGAATTGGCTCAGCACAACGTTGTTTACTACTGCAGCGCCGACCGCAATAATCAATAATTCTTTCATGCTCCTATCCTCCTATTTCTTCTCCGTGTTGTCGTAAAATTTGCCGCTGCAGGATTTGTTGCCGCAGGTTGCACAGCCACCTTCCATACAGTGTACAGGATGCTGTTCTTCTTTTGGCTTCTTATCCTGTATTCTGGCGCGCAGGGCTGCCAGAAATGCCAGTACGAAAAAGGCTCCCGGTGCCAGGATGAAAATCGTTGCCGGCTCATAAGCGCCCGGCATAACCTGGAATCCGAACACGGTTCCCGCACCGATCAGTTCACGGAAAGCTGCCAGGATGGTAATGGAAAGGGTAAAGCCAAGACCCATGCCGATACCGTCGAAGATGGAAGCCACAGGAGTATTCTTGGAAGCGAAAGATTCCGCTCTTCCCAGAATGATACAGTTTACTACGATAAGGGGAATATAGATTCCCAGGGAATCATAGAGGGAAGGGATGAATCCTTCCAGCAAAAGCTGTACCACAGTAACAAAGGATGCCACGATCACAATGTAAGCGGGCATACGCACCTTATCCGGAATGATATTCCGAAGAAGGGAAATGAACAGATTGGACATCATGAGCACCACGGTAGTGGTAAGGCCCATGCCGATACCATTGATGGCTGCCGTTGTAACTGCCAGAGTCGGACACATACCCAGTACCAGGACAAAGGTAGGATTTTCTTTGATGATACCGTTATATAAACGCTCCGCAGGTGAATTTTCTCTCATCCTATTTAGCCTCCTCTACTACATACTGGAATGCACACAGACCGGCATTGACGCCGCCTGTCATAGCCTTGGATGTGATGGTTGCGCCGCTTAAGGCATCAATCTGGCTGTCTGACTGCGATCCGGTTTTGGTCACTTCAAATTTATCGACTTTTTTATCTTTAAACTGATTCTTGAAATCATCTTTCTGAGCATTCATGCCAAGGCCGGCAGTCTCGCCGATCTCCAGGATTTCAATCCCGTTCATGGTGCCGTCATTCTGGATTCCCATGGAAAAGGTAATATCTCCGCCGTATCCTTCGGATGTGGTCATATTGATGGCATATCCCAGCACTTCGCCCTGTGCGTCCAGAGCTTTCATCACTTCGTTGACTGTCTGGGCTGTGTAGCCGTTCTCTGACAGATAAGCTGCCAGATCCGCATCTTCCGCCGGAACACACAGCTCAAAGGAGTCTGCGTCCGCGAAAACAGCCATATAAGCCTCCTGTTTTTCTTTCTCCTTCTGCTCAGCGATCGGATCTATTGTGATCTGATAGACCAGACCCAAAAGCAGGCCGGAAATCAGGGTTATGACGGTAAGAATCAGCGTATCTTTTAAAATCGTGTTCTTTTTCATGCTTTCTTACCTCCTTTTCCGAATGCAACCGGCATGGTGACACGCTCAATGAGAGGCACCAGAAGGTTGCAGAAAATGATGGCGTAGGAAACACCTTCCGCTGAACCGCCGAAAATACGGAAAAGTCCGGTAAATACGCCGAGACAGACACCGTACACCAACTGTCCCTTTTTCGTGATCGGTGTGGTCACGTAATCCGTTGCCATGAACCAGGCACCCAGCATCAGACCGCCGCCGAAGAGATGCGCCGCAAGATAGTTTATATCAAAGCCGTGTCCGCCGAACAGCAGCACAAATACGGCAAAGGTACCGATATAGGTGAGCGGGATCCTGCAGTCAATCACTTTTGTTCCCAGCAGAATGGCCGCGCCGACCAAAATAGCCAGGGCAGAAGTCTCACCAATGGTTCCCTGTACATTGCCCAGAAACAGGCTCATGATATCAACACTCTCCCCTGCCTTTAAAGCTGCCAGAGGGGTGGCACCTGACACGGTATCCACCACATTTCCCCAGGCACTTTCAGGTACGGCAAAGTTTGTCATCCTGCCTGTAAAAGAGATCAAAAGGAAGCATCTTGCCGCCAGAGCCGGGTTCATAAAGTTCTGTCCCAGTCCGCCGAAGAGCTGTTTTACCACTAAGACCGCAAACACACCGCCGATGACCGGAATCCACCAGGGTGCGGACGGCGGCAGGTTCAGGGCCAGAAGAAGGCCGGTCACAGCTGCACTGTAGTCTTTGATCGTCAGTTTTTTGTGCATGAAGTGTTCATACACGGCCTCTGTAGCCACGCAGGTCGCCATGGATATGAGAATCAGCAGAAGCGCGTGAGGCCCGAAATTATAGATACCAAATAAAGCTGCCGGCAGCAGCGCGAGCAGTACCGTGCCCATAATGCCGCTGGTGCTCACCTTCGACCGCACATGAGGCGAAGATGAAATATGTAATAAGTCACTCATGTTATTCTCCTCCTACTTTGGCTTTTTCCTGTTGGCAAGAACCATTTTTCTCATGGACCGGACAGACTGGGTCAGAGGCCTCTTTGCCGGACAGACAAAACTGCAGCATCCGCACTCCACACACTCCATACCATTGAATTTCACAAAAAGTTCTTCCTGTCTCTCCTCGGCATATGTTGCCAGACGGGACGGAACAAGCCTTGCGGGACATCCGCTGACGCAGCGCCCGCAGTTGATACAGGCCGACTCCTCATTGGCTGCCACCACGTCTTTTGTCAGACACAGAATGGCAGATGAAGTCTTCACAATGGGCACATGGTAATCAAACATGGCAAAGCCCATCATGGGGCCGCCGGAGATCACTTTCTCCACAGAGCCTTTAAAGCCCCCGGCTGCCTCGATCAGTTCCGCGAAACTGGTGCCGGTCTTTACCCGGAAGTTCTGGGGATTTGCAATACCGTCCCCTGTCACAGTGACGATCTTCTCTATTACGGGGCGTCCCTCCATGACAGCCCTGCAGATGGCGCAGACCGTATCCACATTGTCCACCACGCAGCCCACGTCCGCAGGAAGCATGGATGAATTCAGCTCCCGCTCCGTGACGGCATTGATCAGACAGCGCTCAGCGCCCTGAGGGTATTTTGTCTTGAGGGTCTTTACCTCTATGCGCGGCTCATCCTTTACGATCTCTGTCATCTTTGCGACACAATCCGGTTTGTTGTCCTCAATGCAGATACATCCCTTTGCATTGTCAAAAAGCTTCAGTATGCATTTCAGCCCTCCCACTACCAGTTCAGGCTGTTCCATCATCCTGCGGTAATCTGAGGTCAGATACGGCTCACATTCCGCTCCGTTTACCAGAACATACTCAATTTTGTCCGGTTCCTTCGGAGACAGCTTCACATGGGTAGGGAAACCAGCTCCGCCCATACCTACAACACCGCCGTCCTGAATCCTTTTGATGATCTCCTCTTTGGAAAGTGCATCCAGAGAGTCCACTTTCTGCATTTCAATACTCTCGTATTTCCCGTCATTCTCCACAGTAACAGCATCCACCATGTTCCCCATATTGTTCCGCACTTTGCCAACTGCAGTTACGGTACCGGAAACGGATGCGTGAATGGGTGAGGAAACAAAACCTCCCGTCTCAGCAATTTTCTGCCCGGCCAGTACATGGTCACCTTTTGCCACAATGGCCTTTGCAGGTGCGCCTATGTGCTGTGATAGCGGATAGACCAGCTCTTGTTTCGGCAGGTAATCCGTGATAGGCTTGTCTTTTGACAGTTCTTTTCCATCATAAGGGTGTACGCCGCCCTTAAAGGTTAAAAACGCCATGTGTAGTCCCTCCTTTAATTGAATAATTAAGAAGCCAGTTAATGTTTTTTGGCTTTTCTTTCTTTATAGCGCCGGAACTCTGCACGCAGTCCAGGATAAGCATGGATCATACGTTTTCCGACAATGTTGGATTTTTTCCTTGCAGATAAGTATTTTTCTGAGAATTCATCCATACGTCTCTCAAGCTCCGCTTTCTTTTCCAGATAATTTTCAGAAAGAGAAAAGCGCTCCTCCAACAGTTTTGAGAACTCTGCTTTCTTTGTACCGATTTTTTCCGCAGCCTCGGCCAGGTTGAAAGCTCTGATTTCTTCCAGTCTGTCGCTGATTTCTTCTTTTGTCTCATATAGTTTTGTAGTCTGCAGGTATGCGGTCAGCTCCTCCATCATATCCTCCAGTTTTGCTAATTTCTTGCTGATGCCGAATGCTGCCACTGCAGAGGTAACAAAATCCGCACTGTACAGAACCGCCACAACGCTCACGGCAATCTTTCCGATGGAAACAGGGTAAAGATTGGTCAGCCATTCCACAAAAGGATGGAACACCTCAAAGAGCAGAACGGTGAAGACACCCCAGGCAAGGGAAGAACCGAGACAGATATACCCGTGCAGGTTGCACTTTTTTTTGCTGTAATCCCACCATCTGGTATGGAAGATTGTCTCCATGAGCCATCCGGTTATATATTCCAGCACAGTGGCAACCACCACGCCTCCTATGTAGAGCACCAGAAGATTCTGATCAAAGTCTTTCAGAATCAGATAGACGCTGACAGCGCCGAACCCGTAAATGGTACAGAACGGACCGTTGATAAAGCCTCTGTTCACAGGTTTTTTTGATTTTACAGAAACGTAACAGGATTCCCACACCCATCCTAAAAAACTATAGATAAAAAACCAGTTTATGATATAATACAGAGAGATTCCTGCAACTTTAAAATCCATAGACGCCTCCTTCTTATGTCCCTTCAGGGGCATATTTGCTATACATAAGTCAGAGATGCCCCATTGGGTATTTATTACGTCTTTATATAATATAACATTATTTTCAAAAAACTGCTACAATGATTTGGCTATTTTTCGTATTATTTTTGATACAATCAGAAAGGTTATTGTTAAAATGCTAACAAACAAGATATTTAATTATCAATTTATGCCAGAAAGTGCTAAACTCTTTCTTCCCGCAGATATTGAAGAAGATGACATTTTATTTTTTGATATTGAGACCACCGGTCTGAGCCATAGAAACAGCCGGGTGTATCTGATCGGTGCTGCTCTTTGTACAGACGGGAAATGGGAAATGATACAGTTTCTCGCCCAAAAGGAGAATGAGAAGGAGGAATACGCCGTGCTGGAAGCCTTTCAGTCTCTGTGCGCCCGGAAACGCTGTTTCCTGCACTTTAACGGCAGCACCTTTGATATTCCCTACCTGCAGCACAAATATCAAAGCTACCGGCTTACATTGCCCTTCAAAGACGCTGTGTCTGTGGATCTGTACCGGACACTCCGCCCCCTGCGCACGATCCTGCAGACCGAAAATTTCCGCCAGAAATCCTTAGAGCCGCTGGCAGGGTACAGACGGCAGGACGCTATGGACGGAAAGGAACTGATCAAGGTCTACCGCACCTATGCCAAAACAGGCGGGCAGACACTTTTAAACCTCCTGTTCCTTCACAATCATGATGACGTGGAGGGCATGGGCTGCCTTTTAGCCTTCGGCGCCCTTCTGGCCCTTCTCAGGGGGAATTTCCGGATGCGGGATATAACGGCAGTGACAGACAGGGCCATGGACGGAAGCCTCCTTCAGGAAGTCCTCTTTACTGTGAAGCTTCCGCTCTCCTTTCCCACCCGGCTCTCTTTTTCACTGCCCTGCGCTTATGTTACTCTGGAAAAGGACTGCTGCAAAATGAAAATGCCTCTTTTGGAAGGCACTTTAAAATATTATTATCCTGACTATAAGAATTATTACTATCTTCCACTGGAAGATGAAGCAGTCCACAAAAGTGTGGGCGTATACGTGGACCCGGCCTGCCGGGAAAAAGCCAAAGCCTCCAACTGCTGCAAAAGGGTGAGCGGTTATTTTCTCCGGGCTTTCGGCGCTCCCCAAATCCCTCTTTTAAAATCCTCCTATGAATCCGGCGACTGCTATATCCAGTGGACAGACAGCTTTCTCAGAAATCCGGAAATGCAGATTTCTTTTCTGTCTGAATATCTGAAAAGCCAGATACGTGTCTGATAAAAAAGGAAATAAGGCCGGCAGCGAATGTGCTTCGCTGCCGGCCTTTTATGTTACAGGGCAGAGAATGCGCACAGCACTCCCGCCTTTTTTATTTCTGTTTCTTATTCCTCTGTGTCGTAAGCAGCTTCTTCTCTGTCTTCAGAAGCCGGCTCCAGAGCTTTCATACTCAGGCTGATCTTTTTCTCTTCTCCGTTGAAGTCTACAACTTTTGCTGTAACGATCTGTCCTACGGATAATACATCAGACGGTTTGTCCACGTGTGCTCTGGAAATCTGGGATACATGCAGTAAAGCATCTACACCGGGCTCCAGCTCAATGAATGCACCGAAATCTGTCATACGTGCGATTCTGCCTTCCACGATGTTGCCTGCAGCGTATTTTTCTGCTGCATCCAGCCATGGGTTCTGATCCTCGAATTTCAGGCTCAGGGCGATCTTATCACCGTTGATATCTTTGATCAGCACTTTGATCGGCTCACCGGCTTTGAATACCTTTTTCGGGTTCTCCACTCTGCCCCAGGACATCTCAGAGATGTGAAGCAGGCCGTCAGCTCCGCCTAAATCAATGAAAGCACCGAAATCTGTTACGTTTTTGATTGTTCCCTCAACCACATCACCCGGATGGATTCTCTCGAACAGCTCTTTCTGCATCTCAGCTTTTTTAGCCATCAGAAGCTGTTTGCGGTCACCGATGATACGGCGTCTTCTCGGGTTGAACTCTGTGATCACAAAGTCAATTTCCTGATCCTGATATTTTGTCAGGTCTTTTTCATAAGAATCGGATACCAGACTTGCCGGAATGAACACTCTTGCCTCATCTAAGACAACACTTAAACCGCCGTCCAGAACCTGTGTTACTTTTGCTGTCAGGACTTCTTTATTTTCAAAAGCTTCCTCCAGTCTCTTATTGCCTTTCTCAGCTGCCAGTCTCTTGTATGTCAAGAGAACCTGTCCTTCGCCGTCGTTGACTTTCAGAACCTTTGCCTCCATGGTGTCTCCTACGGAAACTACTGTAGTCAGGTCAAGATTAGAATCGTTGGAATATTCGTTTCTTGTGATGATACCATCTGCTTTATAGCCAATGTTCAGGATAATCTCATCTTCTTTAACACCGATGACAGTACCTTCGACTACCTCCCCATTTCTGATTGTCTTAAATGATTCGTCTAACATCTGTTCAAAACTTAATTCTGACATGTTTTGAAACCTCCTCAATTATTTTATTTGGGGTTGAAGCCCCTGCTGTAATACCTACACATTGAATGGATCGAAAACTATCAGAATCCAAGTCAGCAAGTGTCTGTATATAGTATGTGTTTTTACATACGCCTTTACATATCTCGAACAGCTTTTGGGTGTTCGAACTATGTTTGCCTCCTATGACAATCATGGCGTCTACTGTCTTTGCAATCTCTGCCGCTTCTGCCTGTCGCTCATTGGTTGCATTGCAAATCGTATTTAAAACAAGTCTATCATACCTCTTTTTGGCTAAAATTTCAACTAGTTCTTGAAAATTCTTGTAATTAAATGTCGTCTGCGATACAATACATACCTTTTCATGGCCTTCCAGAAGGAATTTTTCGGCCTCTTCCCTTGTTTCAATGACCGTGGAAGGACCTTCACACCAGCCCCGTGTCGCTTCCACCTCAGGGTGGTCTTTATTTCCGATGATGACAATATGACGTCCTGCACGGCTTTCCCGCTCCACGATCCTGTGGATCTTCAGCACAAAGGGACAGGTCACATCCACATAGTCCAGTCCTTTTTCCCTGAGTACCTCGTAAATCCTTCTCGGCACTCCATGGGATCGGATGATAACAGTTCCTTCGGAGAGGGCCTTAAGCTCCTCTTCACTGTTCAGAACCGAGACACCTCTCTTTTCCAGATCTCCCACCACTTCTTCATTGTGAATGATAGACCCATAGGTATACACACCGGATTTTTTCTCCCCGGCAACCTCATATGCTTTTTCCACTGCCCGCTTCACACCAAAACAGAAGCCGGCGCTTTTCGCTGTTTTTACTTCCATTCCCAGCTCCTTCAGCTCTTATTCTTTTCACAGACAGCGGTCATGGCATCCAAAACTTCCTCAATTGTCATGTCGGAAGAATCCAGAAGGACCGCATCCTCTGCCTTCTTAAGCGGCGAGATCTCCCGGTTCATATCCTGATGATCCCGCTTCTCGATATCTTCTTCAATCTGAGCCAAATCCGCTTCCATACCCTTTTCCAGATATTCTTTATAACGCCTTACCGCCCTCGTGTGGACACTGGCCGTCAGATATATTTTCACATCTGCCCCGGGCAGTACACAGGTGCCGATGTCTCTGCCGTCCATCACCACATCTGTCTTAGCCGCCAGCTGTCTCTGCAGCTCTACCAGCTTCTCCCGGACTCTGCCGTTCTGCGCGCTTTTGGAGGCCATATTCCCAACCTCCTCGCTGCGTATCAGGCTGCTTACGTCCTCGCCGTTCAAAAGCACCTTCTGAACATTGTCCTCATATATAATAGAGATATCCACACGTTCACAGGCCTCTTCTATCCTGCCGCTGTCCTCTGCGGATATGCCCTCTCTCAGCAAGTAAAGCGCCATAGCGCGGTACATGGCCCCTGTATCCACATAGATGTAGGAAAGCCTTTTTGCAAGCGCCCTGGCTATGGTGCTTTTACCGGCACCTGCCGGACCGTCAATCGCAATGTTAAATGCCATCTTATTTTAAATCTCCTTTGTTTATATACTCTCATTTATGGAGGAAGCCGCCGCGAATGCCGTGGACCAGGCAATCTGCAGATTGAATCCGCCTGTCACCGCATCCAGGTCCAGAACCTCTCCGATAAAATAAAGACCCTTAACTTTTTTTGACTCCATGCTTCCCGGGGAAATCTCCCCGGTCTTCACACCGCCCTGGGTGATGATCGCTTCCTTAAAATCCCGCAGCCCTGTTATGGTCAGCGGCAGTGCCTTGATCAGAGAGACAAAATGCCGCCTCTCCTCCCTGGTGATCTCATTGACTTTCTTTTCCGGAGGTATCCCGGAAAGCTCCAGCATAACAGGCTCCATTTTAGCCGGAAACAGACCTCCTATGGAGTTTTTAAACTGCCGATTCCTGTTCTCTTCAAAATCCCGCAGGATTCTGGCATCGAGCTGTTCCTCGGACAGTGCCGCCTTTACGTCAATATATCCCTGCAGCTCTTTCTTTTTCAGCCTTTTCGCGATCTTTGAGCTGGCTGTCAACACCAAAGGTCCGGAGATGCCGAAATGTGTAAAAAGAAGTTCCCCGAACTCATCATAGAGCACCTTTTTCCCGTCCTTCACCGTAAAACGGACATTTTTAAGCGCCAGCCCCTGCATCCGGCCTGCATAAGCCTCCCTGACCTCCAGAGGTACCAGAGCGGGAAACAGTTCCGTAACCGTATGCCCTGCCTCTTTTGCAAAGCGGTAGCCGTCCCCGGTGGAGCCGGTGGCCTGATAAGAATATCCTCCGCATGCCACGATCACCTTATCTCCCAAAATCTCTGCTCCGTCCGAAAGCCTGATTCCCACAGCGCAGCCGTCCTTGAGGAGAAGTCCTGCCGCCTCAGCATGCAGATGTACTTTCACACCCGCCTCGCGCATCCTGGCCTCCAGTGCCCGGATAATATCCGAGGAGTGGTCCGATAGGGGAAATACCCTGTTTCCCCTTTCCGTCTTCAGCTTAACACCCAGGGAAGAAAAAAATGCAGTCACATCCTGGCTGGTATACCCATAGTAGGCGCTGTACAAAAATTTCGGATTGGATACCACGGATTCAAAGAACGTCTCCGGGTCACAGTCATTTGTGACATTACAGCGTCCTTTTCCGGTAATAAAAAGCTTTTTGCCTAATTTTTCATTTTTTTCAAACACATGCACCTGATGACCTTTCTCAGCCAGAAACACAGATGTGAACATGCCGGCAGCTCCGCCGCCGATAATGATTATTTTTGCCATTGCGGGCTCCTTTATTCGCGTAATCTAATCCTCCATGCCGCCCGGATTTTTCAGTTCTATGTCCTGTCCGTCAGCCATATTGATCTCGTCATTATTATAAACCTGATATTCGTCCCAAATCTTCTCCAGATCCTCCAAAGTTGCCACCACTTCCTTCTGCTTTCTCATACAGAGCGCAACCACCAGTGCATTGATCACACTCAGCGGCGCCACCAGCGAGTCCACAATAGAAGCCATATCACTTCTGGCGATCAGGTTACAGGAGGAATACAGATTCATCGGAGAATGGATACTGTCTGTCAGGGTGATCACCTTGGCACTCCTGTTATTGGCGAATTCCAGGGCTTTCAAAGTCCGCATGGAATACCTCGGAAAACTGATTCCGATGATAACATCATCCCCGCTGATATGGATCATCTGTTCAAACAGCTCACTGGAGCTGTTCGTATGCATCAGATGTACGTGATCAAACAAAAGATTAAAATAAAATCCCAGAAAGCTTGCCAGTGGAGCACAGCTTCGTATCCCTACAATATAAATACTTTTCGCTTTGAGGATTGTCTCCACAGCCAGTTCAAAGGCACTGTGGTCTATATGCTCCATTGTCAGCTTGATCTTATCAATATCCGAATGCAGCACCGTATCCAGGATCTCCGACTGGGGAACCCTGCCGTAAGTCACTTCCATCCGCTGTATGGAGTTCAGCTTATTCCTCACCAGCTCCTCTAAAGCCTTCTGGAACTCCGGATACCCTTTATACCCCAGATGGATAGCAAACCGCACCACCGTAGACTCACTGACCCCGACGGTCTCTCCCAGCCTGGCGGCAGTCAGAAAAGCAGCCTTGTCGTAATTGTCATTGATGTATGTGGCCAGTTTTTTCTGCCCCTTGCTGAAGCTCTGGTACTGTTTATTCATCTTACTGAGTAAATTTTCCGCATTACCCATGTCTGTCCCCTCTTCAAAACATACCCGTAGGGTATTTCGTAATTTATGAGCGGTTTTTGCCCATACATGGGTTATAATATCACAAATCCGATGATTTTTCACTAAAAAAAGAAAAAAAGGCCAAAGGCACCGTCAGTCACGGCACCTTCGCCTTTCTATGCTGAACATTAAACAGGATAAGCCCCGTTCTCTGTATCCGCAGCTTTCGGATCTACCTTCGTCTCCTGTGCTTCTCTGTACTTAAAGAACTCGGTAGCAACCTGCGGGAATAATGCATAAGACAATACGTCCTCTTCCTGCTCGGACCACTGTGCCATTTCACTTCTTAAAGTATCCAGCTCATCCGGGATCAAATCAGCCGGACGGCATGTGATCGGCTCTGTGTCACCGATACATTTCTTCTGTACTTCAGGATTGAACGGTTTTACTGTAGCACCGTATTTTCCGCTGAGAACGTCTTTTGTCTCTTTTGTAACCATTTTGTAGCGCTCGCCCATGATCACGTTGAATACAGCCTGTGTACCAACGATCTGTGAGGACGGTGTAACCAGAGGCGGCTCGCCCAGGTCCTTACGCACTCTCGGCACTTCTTCCAGAACATCGTAGAATTTGTCTTCTGCGTGCTGTTCCTTTAACTGGCTGGTCAGGTTGGAGAGCATACCGCCCGGTACCTGATACAGCAGAGTCTTAATGTTAACACCCAGGTTCTTGGGATTCAGCAGGCCGCTGTCCAGTGCTTCGTCACGGATCGGACGGAAGTAGTCAGCAATCTCCGCCAGAAGGTTCTGGTCAAATCCTGTATCGTAAGGTGTTCCTTTAAAGGTCTCAACCATAACCTCTGTAGCCGGCTGGGAAGTTCCCAGAGCGAAAGGAGACATAGCGGTGTCAATTACGTCAACGCCTGCCTCTACTGCTTTTAAGTAGGTCATGGAAGCCACACCTGAGGTGTAGTGTGTGTGAAGCTGAATCGGAATATCTACAGCAGCTTTCAGAGCAGTTACCAGCTCAGTTGCCTTGTACGGAACAAGCAGGCCTGCCATATCCTTGATACAGATGGAATTCGCACCCATATCCTCTACTCTTTTTGCCATATCTACCCAGTAGTCCAGGGTATAAGCATCGCCCAGGGTATAGGACAGGGCAACCTGTGCATGTCCTTTTTCCTTGTTGGATGCTTTTACGGCTGTCTGCAGGTTTCTTAAATCGTTGAGACAGTCAAAAATACGGATGATATCAATACCGTTTGCAACGGATTTCTGTACGAAATACTCTACCACGTCATCTGCATAAGGACGGTATCCCAGAATATTCTGGCCGCGGAACAGCATCTGCAGTTTCGTGTTCTTGAAACCGTCACGGAACTTACGCAGTCTCTCCCACGGATCTTCTTTTAAGAAACGAAGGGACGCGTCAAAGGTGGCACCGCCCCAGCATTCTACGGAGTGGTAACCCACTTTATCCAGTTTATCTACGATGGGCAGCATCTGCTCTGTGGACATTCTGGTCGCAATCAGGGACTGATGTGCATCACGTAAGATTGTTTCAGTAATCTTAATCGGTTTTTTTACTACCTCTGCCATCTTAATTTCCTCCTAAATTTTTAAAACATGTTTTCATACTGTTAAACACCGAAAATTGCCATGAAGGTACCGGCCGCTACCGCAGTACCGATAACACCTGCAACGTTCGGGCCCATTGCATGCATCAGCAGGAAGTTGGTGGGGTCCGCCTCAGCACCGACCTTCTGGGATACACGGGCTGCCATAGGAACAGCAGATACACCGGCAGAACCGATCAACGGGTTGATCTTGCCGCCGGACAGTTTGCACATTAACTTACCGAGGAGCACACCGCCTGCCGTACCGACTGCGAATGCGACCAGACCTAATACGACGATTTTCAGAGTGTCCAGTTTCAGGAATGCCTCAGCGCTTGTGGAAGCACCTACGGAAGTTCCCAGTAAGATAACTACAATATACATAAGGGCATTGGAAGCTGTCTCGCTCAGCTGTTTTACAACACCTGATTCGCGGAACAGATTACCAAGCATTAACATACCAACCAGCGGAGCTGTTGTAGGAAGAATCAGACAAACAACAACGGTGATGATGATCGGGAACAGGATCTTTTCCAGTTTGGAAACCGGACGGAGCTGTTCCATTTTGATCTTGCGCTCCTTCTCTGTTGTGAGAAGTTTCATGATCGGCGGCTGGATGATCGGAACCAGGGACATATAGGAATATGCCGCCACCGCAATGGGTCCCATGAGCATTGTCTGCCCCAGTTTACCTGCCAGGAAGATGGAGGTCGGGCCGTCAGCACCGCCGATAATGGAGATAGCTGCTGCTGCCTTTCCGTTGAATCCCATGAAGATAGCCAGGAAGTACGCCATGTAGATACCCAGCTGTGCTGCCGCACCCATAAGAAAGCTCTTGGGGTTTGCGATCAGCGGGCCAAAGTCTGTCATGGCACCAACACCCATGAAGATCAGGGACGGAAGAATACTCCATTCATCCATCAGATAAAAATAGTGAAGAAGTCCACCTGCGTGCTCGATTCCTGCTGCATCCGTGTATGGCTGTGCCATAATATCAGGATAGATATTAACCAACAGCATACCGAAAGCAATCGGCACCAGAAGAAGCGGTTCAAATCCTTTTTTAATTGCCAGGAAAAGGAAAACAAAGGCAACTAAAATCATAAGGTAATTTCCCCATGTCAGATTGAAAAACGCTGTCTGGTGGAGCAGGTTAGACAGTGTATCTGTAACGTTAGACATTATATTACCTCCCATTGTTCGTATTCGTGACAATAGAAAGTTCTCGATGTGTGCTTTCTATTGTATCAGCAAGATTTATCTCTTAGCTGTCGGGAATTTACAAATGCTTGCAAATTCTAGTTCATGGATGCCAGTGTATCGCCGTTTTCTACGGAATCACCAACTGCCACGTCAATACTTGCAATGGTACCGTCCTGCGGAGCAACAACCGGAATTTCCATTTTCATGGCTTCCAGGATGACAATGTTATCGCCGGCTTTTACTGCCTGTCCCACACTTGCTTCCACTTTGAATACTTTACCCGGAACAGATGCGGTAACTGCCACTGCGCCTGCTGCAGATGCTGCAGGTTTTGCTGCCGGAGCTGCTTTCGGTGCTGCCTTGGGAGCAGCCTTCGGTGCTGCCGCAGGAGCTGCTGCGTTTCCTGCGCCCTCTTCCACTGTTACATCGTATGCAACGCCATTAACTGTAATTGTATAAGATTTCATAACCATTTCCTCCTGTGATTAGGCTCTCTGCCAATTTCTTTTTGTTGATTTTCTGATGGAACGAACTACAAAACTGTCTGTAGATGTATTTTCAGATGCTGCGATCGCCGCTGCAATGACTGCAATCAGCTCACCGTCATCCACAACCTCTTCTTCCGCTGCTTCAGGAATAACAGGAGCAGCCGGGGCAGCCGGAACTTGAATCTCTTCCGGAACAGCTTTCTTCTTGCCAAAGGACTCTACAAAGCCCGGAATGTATTTCATTAAGGAAATAACAAAGCACAGGAAGATAAGCATTACAAAAACAGTACCAACACCCAGAAGTGTATTCTGTCCTGCCTGTGCCATTTTTTCGCCCATTGAGTACTGCGGGTCAATAGTCACGCTGAGAGGATTGCCGTTTTTGTCCAAAGTAAAGATGCAGTCTGCACTGCGTTTCTCAAAAGTACAGGTCAGCGTAAGAATATAGCTGCCGTCTTTGTCCTCCACCTCGCCCTTGGTTGTCTCAACATATGTTCCCAGATCTTCTCCGGCTCCGTCCCATGCGCTGGCTGCGGAAGCACTGAAGGCATCGTCACCTTCCATCAGGCTTGCGATGGATTCCTCATCCAGATTGGCAATGTTGCCGACAACACTTCCGAAGCTCTCCACCAGAGAGTCAACGGTGGCATCGTCCAGCTTTTTCAAACCGCCTGTGGAGTCTTTGCTGCTGCCGCAGGCTGTCATAGCCAGGACGCATACTCCGATCAGGATTAAACCAATTAATTTTTTCCATGTCTGCTTCATATGATTCACCTCGCCTAAACCGTGCCGTGTTTCTTGCTGGGACGATCTTCTCTCTTTGTGAATAACATTTCAAAAGCACCAATCACATATTTTCTTGTATCTTCTGCCTCGATGATGGAATCCACATAACCTCTCTTGGCAGCAGCCATTGCGCTTGACTGTAAGTCAGCATATTCAGCGGCCTTTTCATTGATCGTAGCAGCATCGCTGTCTGCATACATGATCTTAGCTGCAAGACGCGCGTCCATCATACCGATCTGAGCGCCCGGCCATGCAAATACCATGTCCGCTCCTGTGGATTTGCTGTTCATTGCCAGATATGCACTTCCGAACGCTTCACCGATCACGATGTTCACCTTCGGTACGGTTGCATTTGTAAATGCGTAAGTAAGCTGTGCCGCTGCCTTGGCAATGTTGGCTTCTGAGCATTTTGTAGCTTTGTAGCCTTTTACATTTGTCAGAGACAGTACCGGAATTTCAAAAGCGTCACAGAATTTAACGAAATCTGCTGCTTTCTTGCATCCTCTTACAGAGAGAACCTTGTCAAAGGACTCTGTCTTCTCCCCTTCATCGTTGTAAACCTCGCTTCTGTTGGCAACGCAGCCCACAGTAGCGCCGTTCAGACGGATGAAGCCTGTCACCATGTCTTTTGCGTATGCAGCTTTTACCTCAAAGAACTCATTGTTGTCCGCGATCTGGGAAAGAGCAATGGCAGTATCACCAACACAGTTTTCCAGTTCCGGGCATACACGGTTCAGATCATCAGTGCAGTCTTCATAGGAAGAATTGTCTTCGTAGTTGGAAGGCAGCATAGATATCAGCAGTCTCATCTGTGCAAGGATTTCCTCCTCACTTCCCAGAACATCTACCAGGCCAGCCTCTTCGCTCTGGTATTTTGCGCTGGATGTATCACATTTGGAAATTTCATTTCCCTCTAAAGCGTTGGGGGAGTTTACAAACAGTTTACCGCTCTTCTCCTCCATGAAGGTGAAATCGGTAAGAGCCGGAACGATTGCAAGACCGCCGCCGCAGGTCCCGAAGATACCTGTGATCTGCGGAATCACACCTGACGCCATAACCTGTTTGGTGTAAATTTCGCCAAAAGCATTCAGTGCGTCTGTAGCTTCCTGCAGTCTCAGACCTGCACAGTCCACAAGTCCGATCACCGGAGCGCCTGTCTTCATTGCCAGGTCGTAAAGTCTGACAATCTTTTTGGCATGCATTTCACCGATGGTTCCGTTCAGAACGGAAGCATCCTGGCTGTACACATACACCAGGCTGCCGTCAATGACACCGTAACCGGTGATGACACCGTCTGCCGGTGTTTCCTTTTCAGATAAGTTGAAATCTGTGTTTCTGGCTGTGACACAGCCGCCGATTTCAACAAAACTGTTCTCATCAAGTAAAGAAGCAATTCTTTTACTTGCCAAGCTTTGTGCTGTATTACTCATTTATCAGCCCTCCATTTTTTATTATTTACCTGGATTCTGCACGAAAAATCTGCGTGATAATCCGGCTTTCATGCAGAAATCGCCTCCTGGTTTTACTTTGTTGAGTTAAAAGACAAAACCAATTTCTGCCGATTATAATTGTACCCTTTTTCCGGGAATTTTTCAACAAGAATTTGTGAAATATTTAATTATTGTGTATGTTTTTTGTCAGACTTGCATAATACGCGCAGGTAATGTTCCGCCATATGGATTTTTCTGCATAAAAAGGGAGGATGGAACTGCCCATCCTCCGCTGTTTTCAACCCTTTGCCCGGTCCACTGCCGCCTTCATTTCTTTTACATACTGAGCCACATAAGGCACACAATCTTTTCCGTATTTTGCCACAATTTTAACAATTGCAGAACCCACGATGGCTCCGTCTGAAACCTTTGCCATGTGATACGCCTGCTCGGGGGTAGATATTCCGAACCCCACTGCGCACGGTACATCCGTAGCCTGACGGACCAGCTCCACCATGGCACCGATGTCTGTCCTGATCTCACTTCTCACCCCGGTCACTCCCAAGGAGGAGACACAGTAGATATAGCCTTTTGCTGCCTTTGCGATCATGGTGATGCGGTCCTTTGACGTGGGCGCTATGAGGGGGATGATATCAATCCCGTAGGCGTCGCAGGCAGGTGCCAGCTCCTGTCTTTCCTCATAGGGCATATCCGGAACAATGATGCCGTCTATCCCGCACTCCACACATCTTTTCATGAAGCGCTCCTTGCCGTATGTAAAAATAGGATTCACGTAAGTCAGAAATACGATAGGCACAGTGACTTTCTTTCTCGCCCTTTGTATCATGTCAAACAATTTATCTGTGGTGCATCCCGCTTTCAGAGCTCTCTCGTTGGCCTCCTGGATCACAGGGCCTTCCGCTGTGGGATCGGAAAACGGTATGCCGATCTCGATCAGGTCAGCCCCTGCCGACTCCATGGCGTACAGAAGCTGCTCTGTCACGTCAAGCGTGGGGTCCCCGCCTGTGATAAAGGGAATAAATGCTTTTTTGTTTTCAAATGCCTGCTGTATTTTATTCATAGATCTCCACTCCTCTGTATCGTGCTATGGCAGCCACATCCTTATCGCCTCTGCCGGAAATATTTACAACAATGATTTTATCTTTGTCCATAGTCGGTGCCAGTTTTCTTGCGTATGCCACTGCATGGGCGCTTTCTATGGCCGGGATAATGCCCTCGGTCCTTGAGAGGTATTCAAATGCCTCCACTGCCTCCACGTCTGTGATCGGCACATATTCTGCTCTGCCTGTCTCATTCAAATTGGCGTGTTCCGGTCCGATGCCGGGGTAATCAAGCCCCGCGGAGATGGAATATACCGGCGCGATCTGTCCGTACGCATCCTGGCAGAACAGGGATTTCATGCCGTGGAAGACACCTTCTGAACCTCTGGCGATGGTGGCAGCATGCTTTTCTGTATCCACGCCAAGGCCTGCCGCTTCACATCCGATAAGCTGTACCTGCTCCTCCCGGATAAATTCATAAAAGGCTCCCATGGCATTGCTGCCGCCGCCCACACAGGCGATCACAGCATCCGGAAGTCTGCCTTCCTTTTCCTGCAGCTGCTCCTTGATCTCTTTTCCGATGATTTTCTGGAAATCGCGGACAATCATGGGGAAGGGGTGAGGCCCCATAACAGACCCCAGCACATACAGGGTGTCATCCATCCTTCTGGTCCATTCCCTCATGGTCTCATTTACCGCATCCTTCAAAGTCGCGGTGCCGCTGTCAACAGGGTGTACCTTCGCCCCCAGAAGTTCCATGCGGTATACATTCAAAGCCTGGCGGTCCGTGTCCTCGCGTCCCATGAAGACTTCACATTCAAGCCCCATAAGTGCTGCTGCCGTAGCTGTGGCAACCCCGTGCTGTCCTGCTCCCGTCTCAGCGATGACTCTTGTTTTGCCCATCTTTTTGGCAAGGAGCACCTGTCCCAGGACATTGTTGATCTTGTGGGAACCTGTGTGATTTAAATCCTCCCGCTTCAGATAGATCTTAGCGCCTCCCAGATCTTTTGTCATCTTCTCTGCATAATACAGCAGGGAAGGACGTCCGGCATAATTTTTCAGCAGATCGTCCAGTTCCCTGTTAAACTCCGGGTCTTTGCTGTATTTTTCATATGCCTCCTCCAGTTCATGTACTGCGTTCATAAGTGTCTCCGGAATGTACTGCCCTCCGTAATTACCAAATCTTCCTTTACTCATCTCTTCATCCTCTTCCTTATATGATTGATCCTTTGTAACTGTTCAGTCAGGTCTGCGCATTTACTGCGCTGACCGTGCAAAAGAATAGTGGCGGCAGGTATCTGTCTGCTGCTCCCGTACTGCCCGGATAAATGCCTCAACCTTTTCCCTGTCCTTATATCCTCCTGTCTCAACCGCACTGCTTACATCTGCGGCAAACGCGCCGCTTTCTCTCAGTGCACCTGATACATTTTCAGCATTCAGGCCGCCGGCCAGAAAAAAAGGTCTTTTGAGGCTTGGAATCAGGGACAGGTCAAACCCTTTTCCGCTTCCGCCATACTGCCCCTTTGTATATGTATCGAGAAGCAGATATTCACAGGGCAGTTCTTCGGCCTTTAGAATCTGTTCTCGGCTCTGTACACGGACAGCTTTTATGACCGGTTTCCGGGTATATTTTTTTATAGTTCGAATATAGGCTTCATCCTCATCTCCATGAAGCTGAATGATATCTATGATCCCCTTTTCGGCGATCCGGGCCGCTTCCTGTGCCGGGGCGTTTACAAAGACACCGACTGCCAGAATCCCGTCCGCCAGTCCTGCTCTCAAACACTCCGCCTGCTCTATCGAAACCCGGCGCCGGCTGTCCGCAAAGACGAATCCGATATAATCCGGCCGGCACAGATTTGCCGTTTCAATATCCTCCGGCCTTACAAGACCGCAGATCTTCACTTTACTGCCCATCGGATGTTCCCTCCCCTTTTAGGTAAGAGAGCATTTTTTTCTTGTCTCTGCTCTTCATCAGTGTCTCACCGATCAGCACCGCATCCACTTCATTTTCTTTTAAACGAGCAATGTCCTCAGGTCCCTTGATACCGCTCTCTGCCACGAACAGGACTTCTTTCGGCGCCAGAGCGCGAAGCTTTGTGCTGTTTCCCACATCTACACTAAAATCTTTCAGGTTGCGGTTATTTACGCCAATGACTCTGGCTCCCGCCCACACAGCATGGGAGATTTCCTTCTCGTCGTGGGCCTCCACCAAAGCGGAAAGCCCCAGGGTGTCGCACACCTGGATATAACGCTTTAAAAGCTCCGGTTCTATGAGGGCGCAGATCAGGAGCACAGCGCCGGCTCCCAGGACCTTTGCCTCATAAATCTGGTATTCCTCCACCACAAAATCTTTCCTGAGAACCGGGATCTTTACAGTTTCCGCGATTTCCTTCAGATAGCTGTCACGGCCCAGAAAATATTTCGGCTCTGTCAGACAGGAAATGGCGTCTGCCCCAGCTGCCTCATATTCCCTGGCAATATCCAGATAAGGAAAATCCTCTGCAATGATTCCCTTTGAGGGAGACGCTTTTTTCACCTCGCAAATGAAACTGAGACCTTCTTTTGCCAGTGCTTTTTCAAAAGGAAATCCTGTCTCTGTCTCCATGTTGTATGCGGCTTTTTTCAGTGTTCCGAGGGGAACCTTCTTTTTCTGATTTGTCACGCGGATCTTTGTATCTCTTGCTATCTGCTCCAGAATCATTTTGCAGTCCCCTCCTTTACTGTTCTCTTGTGGCCTTAACAAACTCATCGAATTTCGCCTGCGCTTTTCCGCTTTCTATCAACCCTCTTGCCATATTAATACCCTCCTGCAGAGTAATGCCGTCAATTCCCAGATAGAGACTCATACCCGCGTTTAAAAGAACCACGTCGCGCTTTGGACCGGTCTCACGGCCTGATAAAATGTCTCTTGTGATCTGGGCATTGTCTGCAGGGGAACCACCCACCAGTTGGGCCAGCTCACAGCGCTCCATGCCAAACTGTTCCGGTGAAATGGTGTAGCAGGAAGTCTCGCCGAAACGTATTTCGCAGACTGTAGTTTCCCCGGTCAGGGTGATCTCATCCAGGCCATCTTCGCCGCACACGGCCACACCTCTTGTCACGCCCAGATTGCCCAGCACCTTAGCCAGCGGCTCCACCAGGTTTTTGTCATATACACCCAGAAGCTGCATGGTGGCAGCTGCCGGATTGGACAGAGGGCCCAAAATATTGAAGACTGTACGGACCCCCATCTCCTTTCTGACCGGAGCTGCATATTTCATGGAGGAGTGGTAAACAGGCGCAAACATGAAGCACATGCCGGTCTTATTGAGGATCGTCTCATTCTGCTTTGCATCCAGAGCCACATTGGCGCCCAGATGTTCCAGAACATCCGCAGCACCGCTTTTACTGGATACGCTGCGGTTTCCGTGTTTTGCCACGGGTACACCGCCTGCTGCAACCACAAATGCGGCAGTTGTGGAAATATTGAATGTTCCCGCCTCATCTCCGCCGGTTCCCACAATATCTATGACCTCTCTCTCCGGCTTTATCTTAATTCCTTTTTCCCTCATGACCTCAGCAAATGCCGTGATCTCGTCAATACTCTCGCCCTGCATGCGCAGCGCAGCCAGAAAAGCTCCCATCTGGGCCTGTGTGGCAATGCCGTCCATCATTTCGTGCATAACTGCCTTTGCCACTTCATAGCTTAAATCCTTACCGTCCATCAGTGTGTGAATTGCCTCTTTGATCATGATCTTATCTCCTCTTCCGGCTTTTATATTTAAAAAATTCTCCAATATGCTTTTTCCTTTTGGTGTGAGTATGGATTCCGGATGGAACTGGAGTCCGTACACCGGATATTCCCTGTGGCCCACTGCCATGATTTCCCCGTTCTCCACATCTGTGGATAATACCTGCAGACAGTCAGGGATGGTACCGTCTTCTGCTATGAGGGAATGGTACCTGGCTGCGTCAATCTCCTCCTCCATGCCTGCGAAGACAGGGCTTTCCGTCTGAATGCGCACCCTGCTTTTTTTGCCGTGCATCAGATGTCTGGCATGGCTGATCCTGGCACCATACACCTCACAGATTGCCTGATGTCCCAGGCAGACCCCCAGAATGGGAACTCTGCCCTGCAGTCTCTGAATGACGGCTTCACATACGCCTGCATCTTTTGGGTATCCGGGTCCCGGTGAGAGGATGATGTGGGAAGGCTGTAATGCGGCGATTTCCTCCACTGTCATCTCATCATTCCGGATCACGCGGATGTCAGGGTTAATAGTTCCTATCATCTGTACCAGGTTGTAAGTAAAACTGTCGTAATTGTCAATCAATGCTATCATAACTCATCCACCTCCCCGGCATTTTGGATGGCCTGCATAACCGCTGCCGCTTTATTTGCCGATTCTTCATATTCAAGCTCCGGTACACTGTCTGCCACAATTCCGCCGCCGGCCTGCACATAGACCTTTCCGTCCTTTTTGACTGCCATGCGGATGGCAATGCAGGTGTCCAGATTGCCGGCAAAATCCAAATAACCGATGGCACCGCCATATACACCTCTCTCTATGCTTTCCAGCTCCTCAATGATCTCACAGGCTCTGATTTTCGGAGCTCCGGAAAGAGTTCCTGCCGGAAGCACAGCCTCAATGGCATCCAGTGCATCCTTATCCTCCCGGATGGAACCTTCCACCTGGGAACAGATGTGCATAATTTTCGAGTAGCGGTGAATCATCATGTATTTCGTCACTTCCACAGAGCCAAACCGGCTGATACGTCCCAGGTCGTTTCTTCCCAGATCCACCAGCATATTGTGCTCTGACAGCTCCTTTTCGTCCTGCAGAAGGTCCCTCTCAAGAGCTTCATCCTCCTCTGCATCCATGCCCCTTGGTCTGGAGCCTGCCACCGGGAAGGTTGTCAGTCTGCCATCCTGAAGACGGACCAGTGTTTCCGGTGAGGTACTCATCAGCTCCTCCTCATCAAAGTGGAGATATACCATGTATGGGGACGGGTTCGTGGTGCGCAGGACCCGGTAGGCATTCAGGAGACTTCCCTTCATAGGGCTGCTGAACTGTCTGGAAATGACAGCCTGGAAGATATCTCCGTCTCTTATGTATTCTTTCGTTTTCTCCACAATGCTGCAGTATTCTTCTCTGCTTACATTGCAGGTGAAATCTATCTGCTCCGGTTCACCGGCTATGGCAGGCACCGGTGCACTTTTGATCAGTCCGGCTATTCTGGCGATCTCCGCTGTGGCTTCCCCATAATTCTCCATCACTTTATCAGTCCGCATATTGACAATGATACAGATTTTCTGTTTCAGATGGTCATAGGCGATCACCTTGTCAAAAAGCATCACATCATAATCCGGAAATGTGCCTTTTTTAATATTGAGTACCGGTTCCGCATAGCCCACCATGGAATATGCGAAATATCCCACAAAACCGCCGGTAAACGGAGGCATACCGGAAAGCCTCGGAGACTTGTAATCTTTCATGATTTCTCTCAGTACATGCAGAGGCTTTTCTGTCTCCACAGTTTCTGTCTTCCCCTGCTTTTCTATATATACTTTGCGGTCCCTGCAGGTTACCCGCATGACCGGGTCATATCCCAAAAAGGAATATCTTCCCCAAGTCTCCCCGCCCTCGATACTCTCCAGAAGATAGTATCTTTTCGAAAACCCTGTAAGTTTGCGGAGCAGCGTAATAGGTGTTGTAACATCCGCATAGATTTCTCTGCATACAGGTACAATGGAATATTTTTCTGCCAGTTTCAGGATTGTGTTGCAGTCTGGTGTAATTGTCATGTTTTTCCTCCCTTTCCAAAGAGCGAGATCAGGTTTTTCTGTAAATAAAAAAGCTCCTGCCCCATCAGATTTCTCCAATGGGACAAGAGCTGTAAATTCAAAACTCCTGCGGTACCACCCATATTGCTCATATACTTTACGTAATATGAACCGCTCTTTCATGTACTATCATACACTGCTCCTTGATAACGGATAAGCTCCCCGTCAGCGTCTACTTCCTTCTCCCAAATCCTATTCGGATCACAAAGGTTTCAAGCTGCCCTCACAAGTCCATTCAGTAAAAACTCTTACTGCCGCATTCCCACCAGCAACGGCTCTCTGGAAGTAAATATTCTTACCTACTCCTCTTGTTCATCGGTTTAAAGTGTTAATCAATTCAACTTTTTCTCAATTATAATGCCATGTGTTTTATTTGTCAATAGTTGATTTTAATTTTCTGCAGAGAGCAGAGACAACGGGCAGCATTTCATAGAATAATGAAACACTGCCCGTTTAGAAGTGCACGTGTAAATTATGCGAAATGTTTACTCCCGTCCGCTGCATGGCGGTCCAGGATTTCATGTACTCTTTCAACCTCTCCCAATATGGCATCATCCATATTTTTCAATTCTTAATCCGGCGGTCCGTACGGGCCTGCGCTGCTTTTATTCTGGTGACTTCCTCCTTTAAATGATTGACGTCCTTTTTCAGAAGAATCACGTCCTCTTTTAATCCGCTGACATCTACTTTCAGGATTCCGACATCCTCCTTTAAACCGTTGACATCTTCTTTCAAGACACTGACATCTTCTTTTAACCCATTTACATCTTCTTTCAGGACACTAACATCTTCTTTTAATCCATTTACGTCTTCCTTCAGGACGCTGACATCTTCTTTTAATCCATTTACGTCTTCCTTCAGGACACTGACATCTTCTTTTAACTCACTGACGTCTTCCTTCAGAACGCTGACATCTTCTTTTAACTCACTGACGTCTTCCTTCAGGACGCTGACATCTTCTTTTAACTCACTGACGTCTTCTTTTAAGACACTGACGTCTTCTTTTAAGACACTGACATCTTTCTTCAGGGCATTTACATCCTCTTTCAAAATACTGACATTTTCATTTAATGTAACAATGTCCTCTTTCATAGATTCCGTATTATTTTTTACGACAGTCAATTCCTCATATATTAACTCTAACAATTGGTTTTCTCTCATATTGTTTTACTGACCTTTCTTGTATTCAAAGTATATCATACTTTGCTGATAAAATCCATTTATACCGTTAAAAAATAGTGCCTATTTTTGCATATAATATTTTGTTAATTCTGCTAAAAATATTGCTTTCGCAATTTACAGCATTGCCCTTTTGCAGACTATTATGCAAAAGTCATCAGCCCGCTTTTCCGGTATTATATTGGCGCTCTCTCAGCTTTATCAATTCCTGTTTTTCAGACTGGTGCTGCTTTACTGCGCGCTGCATCTGGTTCTCTTTGCGGCGTACGGTTCGTTCTGCCTGCTCCAATTTTTCTTCCAGTTCACGGTTTCTCTTCTTTACGCTTCTGCAGTATACTTCCAGCTCATTGATCTGTTTTTTTAAAGTATCTTTTTCTTCTGCCTCCCGGTCTACGCACCTCTGCCATCTGGCCGGATTATTTTCAAGGATCTTATCCAGGCATTTTTTTACATAACCGGACAGCAAAACAATGTAAAGGGAGTAAATGTACTTCTCCAAACCGGATTTTTCTTCAAATTCACCAATCTCCAGAAGAATCTCACGTGTCCTCTCATCCAGCACTTCCCCGCCAAGCACATTTCTGTCAATGCCTCCCAAATGGAAAAGATTCTGGAGGTAACAATCGAACTCTTCATATCCTTCCACCTGAAATCCCAGCGCTGCCTGAAACGGATTCCGTACAGTCTCCGCCAGCATTCTGCTGAAACTGCTGTCCGCATATCCCTGCCTTCCCCAGACCTCATATTCCAGAATCTCCTCTTTTTTGCTGTCCCAGATCGTATTTCTGTCAATCATACACTCCAGTATCAGGTAATAATTCACATTCTTCCTTATCTCCACATGACAGGCTTCTGCCAGCAGATAAATAACACATATCTGGCTCATTCCCATGGCCGGCTGTTCTGTATAAGGTTCTGCCCATTCCTGTATACACTGAAACTCCAGGGTCTCTTCTTTAAAAAGTTCCTTTCTGGCACTGTGCCAGCCTTTGCGGATAAGCCCCATAAACAGCCTGTAAGCATCCTCCGCTTTCTCTCTGCTTCCCTCCCGCATCACTTCCAGCATGCCAAAGAGCACCTGTGCATAATAATATTCCTCATAGCCCAGGCAGGACAAGAAATACTCTCCATGATACCCATTGTCCAAAAAAATCTTCTGATATTCAAGAATCTGCTCCGGTGTAAGTGTCTTCAGTTCTTCCTGGCAGACAGGATTCTGCGCTGCTGCAAAAACCAGAAAATAGGTCACATCAAGGCAGATTTCCTCCCCATCCTCATTCATCAGCTTTTCCAGAACACGTGTCAGTTCCCGCTCACATTTAAGCACACTTTTACCTGTGTCCTCGCCTTCCGCTTCTGTCAGGTAACGGTTCTCCTCCTGTATGCGGTCCGGCAGATTTTCCTCCTGATACATTGCCTTTTTAATCTCATTGCGCACTTTCAGCCCTTCAAATATCATTCCTTTTTTGTTCATTCTCATAACCTCTCTGTTCCGGCAGGCGCTTCGCAATCAGAAAAACAATGTTGGTATTCCTTTGCTCTGAATCTTTATAATTGGAAATAATATGGGAATTCCATAGAATTTGGAAATGTGTGTCATATTGTCTTAATTTTAGAATTGTTTTCTGCGCGTTTTCGATTGTTCAGCGCTGACCTTTTCGTAAATCCAGATTACCATATTCTGAGTTAAAATGCAATGGCATTAACAAAGAAAAAATAATTTGATGATTTTGCACAAAACGTAACGGCCAACACAGTTCGCAGCAGATTTCCTCCCCATTATAAGACGAATACCTGCTGCGGCTCTGTTGACCGAATCGTTATAGTTTTATTTCATTGTCACTTTCCGGAAATTTTTCTTTCCTCGTTTCAGGACGATTCCGTCCCCGTCCAGTTTTTCTCCCGGAACCAGATATTTTACATCTGTGATCTTCTCACCGTCAATGGCAACGCCGCCCTGTTCGATGGCTCTTCTTCCCTCGGAACGGCTGCCCACCAATCCGCTCTTGTGCAGAAGTGAAATAAGGTCAATATTTCCGTCCTGCAGATCTGACTGTTCAATGACGGCTGACGGCATATCTGCTGCATTTCCGCTGGTAAATAAAGCTCTTGCTGCCTCCTGGGATTTTCCGGCCTCTTCCTCGCCATGTACCAGGCTGGTCAGCTCATAAGCCAGAATCTCTTTTGCTGTATTGAGCTGGCTGCCCTCCCATTTGTCCATCTCATCAATCTGCTCTAAAGGCAGGAATGTAAGCATGCGCAGACATTTCAGCACATCTGCGTCGCTGACATTTCTCCAATACTGATAAAAGTCAAAAGGTGATGTCTTATTGGGATCCAGCCAGACAGCTCCTGACTGGGTTTTGCCCATCTTCTTGCCCTCTGAGTTCAGAAGCAGGGTAATGGTCATAGCATAGGCGTCTTTTCCAAGCTTACGGCGGATCAGCTCTGTACCGCCCAGCATGTTGCTCCACTGGTCATCCCCGCCGAACTGCATATTACAGCCGTAGTTCTTGTACAGCATATAAAAGTCATAGCTCTGCATGATCATGTAGTTAAATTCAAAGAAACTCAGTCCCTTTTCCATGCGCTGTTTGTAGCACTCTGCGCGAAGCATATTGTTTACGGAAAAATGAGCGCCCACTTCTCTCAACATCTCCACATAATTGAGGTCCAGAAGCCAGTCTGCATTATTTACCATAAGGGCTTTTCCCTCTGAAAAATCAATAAAACGGCTCATCTGTTTTCTGAAACAGTCACAGTTATACTGGATCGTCTCCTCTGTCATCATCTGGCGCATGTCGCTTCTCCCAGAAGGGTCTCCGATCATGCCGGTACCGCCGCCGAGTAAGGCGATCGGCTTGTTGCCTGCCATCTGCAGACGCTTCATCAGGCACAGAGCCATAAAATGTCCCACATGCAGACTGTCGGCTGTAGGGTCAAAACCGATGTAAAATGTTGCTTTTCCATTGTTCACCAGCTCACGGATCTCTTCTTCATCTGTCACCTGTGCGATCAAGCCTCTGGCAGTCAGTTCTTCATAGATTTTCATAGTGTTTTCTCCTTTACTTATCTGTAAATTCTAACCGGACGAAAGCGGTATCCGCACACCTGCGCACAATAAAAAGCTCCCGTCCTCTTTACAAAGGACGGGAGCTGTATCTGCTTCCGTGTTACCACCTTTTTTCACAGACGATTCACATCGTCTGCCTCAGTAAGTACGGCCTTTTGACAAGGCGATACTCATCTGCACGATAACGTGTGCCACTCCGTCACAGCCTACTTAAGCCTTACACTGTTGTCCGCAGCATAACCACTGTTCGGTGTGAAGCTCAGGGAGGTATTCATCGTCCGCTTCCTTCCGCGCCTCTCATCAGCCGGCAGCTTTCTGTGGAAGCCCACGGGGATTACTTGTTCCCATCACAGCATTTCTGTATATGTCACCAAGTATACCCGTTAAAACTTCAGTTTGTCAAGCCCTTTTTTATAAAAATCACAGGTCATCATCACGCTGTGCGCCAGGTATATTCCCCATTATCTCTGATTCCGTAAAAATCACCGAAATTCAGATCAAAGATATCCTTTTCAATCCCTGAAATGGAAATCTCATTTTTAATGAGATACTGCCAGATACCTGCATGGGAAATATCTCCCTGAAGAAGCACACCCACTACTTTTCCGCCACGGATTATCACGCGTTTATAATTGCTTGCATCTTCTCTGGCGATCACCACATCGGTAGTTTCCGGAACGATCAGACCTACACAGAGAGATACCAGCCCAAAGAAATTAATGGTATTCTTGATTGCAAACCGATCCTCATATTCCACATTTCCCCCCATCATATTGAGGGCAGCCGTCTCTCCCTGTTTCTGGGCATTGGGCCAGATACCGGAAAGCCCTGTCACATCCCCGGCAGCATAGACATCGGCAGCACCGGTCTGCAGATAATCATTGACCTTCATGCCTCTGTCAACCACGATTCCTTCACCGTCAAGACCTGCGGTGGCACTTCTCACACCCGCCGCCACGATCACCATATCACACGGCAGTGACTCTCCATTGTCAAGAATCACCTCCGTGATTCTGCCGTTTTCATCCATTTTTGTCTCAGCAGCTTTTCTTCCCAGGTAAAAGGAAGCACCTGCCGCCTCAAAACGTTTCTGATATTCGAGAGCACCCGTTTTATCAAGCTGAATAGGCAGGATCTGATCTGCCATCTCCACAATGGATACCTTCTTTCCTGTTTCCATCAGACCGTAAGCCGCATCCAGCCCCACCAGGCCGGAACCGATGATGACGATCTGCTCTGCGCTTTCTGCCATTTTATCAATTGCTTCCGCATCGTGCAGATGGCGCAGCCCGAATACATTGGCAGCTTCCCGCAGATTTCCCACAGGAGGGATAAAGCTCTCAGCGCCTGTGGCGATCAGCAGCTTATCATAGGGAACTTCCCCGCCGTCTTCCAATATAACTTTCTTTTTGGCGGTATCGAGACCTGTAACGGTTTTTCCTTTTATCCAGTGAATCCTGTTGGTCTCAAAAAAATCTTCCGGTACAAAGCTCAGCTTTTCGGCTGTCCGCTCATGGCTCAAATATTTGTGCAGCATACAGCGGGAATGTACCTGTCGGTCCGTGGAGATCATGGTGATCTCCGCCTCTTTCTCTGCTTTCCGGATGGTCTTTGCCGCAGTAATGCCCGCAGCACCCACGCCTAAAATCACATATCCCATGCTACACCTCCTCTACCCAGATAGCCTCTTTTGGACAGGCTTTTACACAACTGGGTTCCTCGCCTTTGTCAATGCAGAAATCACATTTGATTACTTTTAAATGCGTCTTTTCATCCGGTTTTAAAACTCCGTACGGACAGTTCATGACACACATGAAACAGGAACCGCATTTTTCCTCATTGTACAGCACATGCCCGGTCTTCTCATCCTTTGTAAGTGCCCCGCTCATACAGGACATCACACACTCCGGCTGATCACAGTGGCGGCAGAAAATAGGAGTATAGCCGCCCTGCGGATTTTTATATATAAAGTTTCTGGTCTCGTTGGAAATGTCTGTCACGTCCAGGTCGTAAATTGTCCCCGGTGTTTCCCGGTGCGCCTGCATGCAGGCCAGGGAGCAGCTTTTACAGCCGTCACATTTGCTGGCATCCACCATAATTCTCTTCATAACCGCATCCCCCCTGTATCAGATATTTAAGCCTGCACGTTTTTCCTCGATAATTTTATCCAGAATCTCAGCGCTCTCTTTTGCATCACCATTGATAATAACCTGCCCGCCTGTGAGGGATTTCATATCCTCTGTCAGCACTTTTGTCACCACTTTGCTTCCTGTCACAAAAGGCGGCAGTCCCAGATGCAGCGGCAGTCCCAGAGCCAGGCCAAAGCATCCATCCGCCAGAGCCTGCTCCTCAAGCCACTGTGCAGCAGACAGTACCAGAGGAAGCTTCGGAATATCAACACCGATTGCCTCTGCCAGCTCTGTAGCAACAATCTCCAGACGTCCGATCGCAAGACATGGTCCAAAGTTCAATACCGGAGGAATATTCAGTTTCTCACATACAGCGCGCAGCTTCGGACCTGCATATTTCGCAGCCTCCGGAGTCATCAGTCCGCAGTTCTCAATACCTCCTGAAGAACAGCCTGCTGTCAGTACCAGAATATCCTTTGCGATCAGCTCTTTTGTCATTTCCACTGTCAGCACATCATGGCCGCCCGCTGTCAGATTGGAACATCCAACCACACCGGCAATACCCTTGATATCACCCGAAACGATCAGATCGATCAGCGGCTTCCAGTTACCACCCAGGAATTCCTTTAAGGACACTTCGCTGACACCTGTAAGGGTGTTGTCATTTCCATGTTCCGGCAGAAGATTCATGGGCACACTGCCTCTTCTTGCTTTATAAGCCGCAACGATCTCATCTATGATCTCTTCACTCTGTTTTTCTCTCTCTTCAAACACATAAGGTTTCAGCTCTGCATTTGCCTTCTTCGCCACATCATCCAGACAGATCTGTTTGATCTTCAGCTCCTCACAGATAGGCTCAATGCCGGGAAGTGTACAGTTAAACTCAGAGAGCACCGCATCAATACCGCCTGTAGCCAGCACAGCCTCACTGCTGTAGTTGTTTCCCGCATGACCGTCAAACACCTCTGTGTAATGCGCCCCGCGAAGCTGCAGATCCTGTCCCACACAGGTACATCCAACCAGCTTAAATCCTTTCGCACCGGCAGCTTTTGCCTTCTCCACAGCTTCCTTTGAAGTCAGCCTCTCCTGCAGATCCACAAAGATCGTGTGCTGATGTCCTGTGATCATAATATTAATATAATCCGGATCGATCACCCTGAGTCCCACAGGCGCCAGTCTGAGCTCCGGCTCACCCAGCAGCACATCATTCAGAAGATTCGTCAGTGTCAGTCCGTAAATACCTGTGGAAATACCCAGCTTCAGACAATCTGTCAGCATATCCACCGGATCTGAGTTCAGGTTAGTAGAGCATTTTACAACTCCATGGAACACCTCGCCTTTCGCGCCGCCCGGCAGGATTCCAAGCTCCTGCCATCTCTGGAATCTGGGAGCGTAAGCCATCTTCTCAACCAGCTCCATCTTCTCATATTCCGGTTTATACAGATCATCCAGCACCTTTTGGGCAACGATCTGCGCAGTCTCCCATTTATCTTTGCCTTCCACACCGAAAATCTCAGCCAGCCTCTTCAGGGATTTTTCTCCTTTGATCTCCCCTTTTGCCATAGCTGTCTTCTTCACATTCAGCGCCGTATTTTCCACAATATGTATATAACACCCTGACCCGCTTGCCACAGCCCTCAGGAAGTTACGAGCCACGATCACATCTGCCGTAGCACCACAGATTCCTCTCGGCGCCTTAGGTGTGATCCTGCAAGGCCCATTTGCACAAAGCCTGCAGCAGACACCCTGCAGACCAAACCCGCACTTCGTACTCTGTCCTTCCACCCTGTGATGCGAAGTCTCCATCGGCAGCTCCCGGATATACCCCTCCAGCTTCTTATCCGCACTTGCACATGTGTTACAACCAAAACACTGATTCATCTTAAATATCCTCCTAAAAATAAATAATTAAATAACTATCCTTTTACCTAAATATTTCCTTGACTGTTAATATTATAACAATCTAGATAAAATTAGTCAAGTATAACCGTAAAAAATTTTTCTTCTCACTTTTTATCCGTACTACTAAACCTGCCGCCCAATTTTTTCAATATGTCCCATCCCAGAAAAACAGCCGGACCTGGCCGCAGGTTTCCCTGTACGGACGTTTAAGAGCGTTTAGAGAATCTCTCAAGATCCACACGTTAGCAAGCACTTAGTGAAGAGCCCTAAGGCGATGAACTTAGTGCGGCTTACGTGTTAGCTTGAAAGTTCTCTGCTCTCGTCCGTACAGGGAAACCTGCGGCCAGGTCCGGCGTCCGGCATCAGCCATATCCGGCATCAGCCACCCTATTTTAAAGTCCCTCCTCCCCCCAACACTCCGTATTCCCAATCCCCAATTCCTCAGCCCTGAAAACCGGCTCAACCCCTCTCTTCTTCTGCTCCTCATAATCCCGAAGCACCTTAACAGCCGTCCCCCCAAGCAGCAGTATCACCACAATATTCAGCACAGCCATTCCCCCCATAGTAATATCCGCCACATTCCAGATGACTGAAAAATCCGCCTGCGCCCCCAAAAACACTGCCAGCAGACAACTCACCCGGAACACAAACAAAAGCCTCTTATCATCCTTGATAAACTTAATATTCGACTCCGCATAATAATAATTCCCCACCAGACTGGAAAACGCAAACGTAAAAATGGAAAACGTGATAAAATGAATCCCCCACGTCCCCACATTTGCAGAAATAGCCTGCTGCACATAGGGAATCCCATCCAAAACCCCTGACTTTCCTTCCACACCGGAAAGCAGCAGCATCATGGCAGTGGCGGAACAGATAAGCAGCGTATCAATAAACACGGAGAGCACCTGCACCAGCCCTTGTTTTGCCGGATGACTCACCGCTGCGCTGGCAGAAGCATTTGGTGCGCTTCCCATACCGGCCTCATTGGAAAAAAGTCCCCTCTTGATCCCGATCACCACAGCGCTGCCCGCAAACCCTCCGAAAATCGCCCTTCCGTCAAAGGCTTCCCTGAAGATCAGCGCAAAGACTTCAGGAATCCTTCCCGCATTCATCACCATGGTGGCAAGCCCCATGAGCAGGTAGCCGCCCGCCATCACCGGCACGATCACAGAAGTGATAAATCCGATCCTGTGGACCCCGCCGAAAATAACAAAAGCCGTAGCTGCCGCCAGCACGGCGCCTATAACAGCCGGATAAACACTGTCCGCATACCCCGGAATATAATATTCCAGGGAAGAGGACATATTAAAAGACTGCAGCCCGTTAAACCCGTAGGCAAAACAGATGATCAGCAGTACCGAAAATATAATTCCGAGATATCTCTTCCCAAGCGCCTTCTCCATATAATAAGAAGGTCCGCCTCTGAAGTCTTTTCCATCTTTCACCTTGTACACCTGTGCCAGGGTACTCTCAATAAAGGCGGATGCACTGCCGATCACAGCCATCACCCACATCCAGAACACAGCGCCGGGGCCTCCGGCAGCAATGGCTGTGGCAATTCCGGCAATGTTGCCGGTTCCCACTCTGGAGGCAGTGGATATCATCAATGCCTGAAAAGAGGATACCTGTTTTTTGCCGTCTTTCACCTCCGCTTTTTCAAGCAGCACGCGAAAAGCTTCGCCAAGCAGGCGTCCCTGTACAAAGCGGGTCCGCACGGTAAAATACACACCGGCACCCACAAGCAGTATCAATAACGGGTAGGTGTACATAAAATCGTTCACACGAGTCAAAATATTATTCAGCATATTGTTTTGTCCTTTCCAGTTCTTTGCCCGTCCGTCTTTACGGTAATGCATTGTTACTTAGTATCTTCTTTTTTTGGATATTTATGAAATCACAAAATGTTTTCTCCTGTCTGAAGACAATCCGACAACTCCCGGATTTCCTCCTTCAGTTCACGCTCTCTCTTCTCTGTCTGCAGGATCTTTCCTGCTTCCCGGTACGCCTTACAGCCATTTTCCAAGATGAACTTCATCACTGTCTCATCCCTGGAAATCTCCTCTGTGAACACAGCCATCTCCTGTCCGCCTGAAAAAGCCTCACCGGCAAAGGCAAAAGCCCGCTCCAAAAGCCGCTGCACATCTGCTCTTGCATCATCCAGTTTTTTCTTTTCCTGTTCAAACATCTCTTTTAATACAGAGGAAGCCGTGCATTCCTGCCGGCTGCTCACCTTTTTCCACTCATACAGATAACGCCTTACCCAGTCTGTCACATACCGGGCAAGATACGCTTCATCCTCCCGGTACAGTCCCGCTTCCTTTTTTATCTCCAGTGCGCGCTGCCGCTTTTCCATTTCATGATCCAGCATCCGGGCCGCCTCTTCCGGCTCCTGAACATCCAGACCGTTCTTCAGTCTGCGGGCTTCCTCATAAAGGGCCTTTGTCTCCCGTTCACCGGCATCATACCGGGCAAGCGCTGTATGCACGGCTCCCAAAAGAAGACTGATCACCGCCATACGTTCATCATAACCGGATCTTTTCAGCCGTTCCTCTTTCTCCTTTACCGCAGCATCATCCATAGTCCCGTCCAAAAGCGAAGAAAACGCATAATCTTCCTGATATTTTCTGCAGAGTCCGTAAAATCCCGTAAAATCCTTTGCTACTTCCGGCTGCTGGATATATTGGAACACGAACTCGTCTGTGACAGGAATCCCAAGCTCCTCATACACATACATCATCCGCGATAGATCCTCCCAGCCCCTGGCCGTGACAAAATAATGCCCCTCCGCATTTGCCTCGGTGCGGTAGAAATTCTCCCTCCGCACATCCAGGTATGCGGGAATGGATGCATGTATCCCATGTTCTCTGGCATAGCATTTCCATACGCCGTAATCCTCTGTCACCTCGATCCGCTTGATCCTGTCCAGGGTGACCATGTCAAATTCCCTTACGGATTTGTTGTACTCAGGAGGATTTCCCGCTGCCACTATGACCCAGCCCTCCGGTATCTTATGGCTCCCAAAAGTCTTGCACTGAAGAAACTGGAGCATGGTGGGTGCAAGCGTTTCTGAGACACAGTTGATCTCGTCAATAAACAAGATGCCCTCTCTGCACCCCGTCCGCTCCATGCACCGGTAAACAGACGCCACAATTTCACTCATGGTATATTCTGTCACCGTATATTCTTTTCCGTCAAACTGCCTTTTTTCAATGACCGGCAGTCCGATGGCACTCTGCCTTGTATGGTGGGTAATGGTGTAGGCCACAAGGCCGATCTGCAGGCTTTCTGCAGCCTGTTCCATTATAGCTGTCTTGCCGATTCCCGGAGGACCGATCAAAAGCACCGGACGCTGGTGCACAGCCGGTATGGCGTAAGTTCCGTCAGCCTTCTTTTTTGTGTAGGCCCGCACGGTATTTTCTATTTCCTGTTTTGCCTGCCCGATATTCATACTCCTGATCCTGCCTTTCTCTCATCCAGATACAGACGGATAGCCCACGAAGGGATTTTCACATTTCCCGGAGGCTCCTTTATTAAAATAAATGCTGTCTCATAGTCCGGCTTCCCGGCGGGATAGATGCCGTCCCCGTCCGTAAAATACAGAAGCCCTTTTAAATTTCTGATCTTTTTCTCTCTGATCAGCCTGTCCACATAAGTAAATACCGGGCGGAAATCCGTGCCGCCCCTTCCCTGGATCCGAATCTGCTTCATATAAGCCCGCCAGTCCTCCTCGCAGCACAGGGTCACATCCTCCTGGATGTAGCAGTCACACTGTATGACGTGGACATTCATTTTCCTGAAAAAATTTTCTCTCTCACTGAGCATGGAATACGTCTCTTCCAAAAAACGCTGTACCATTTCCCGGGAACAGGAGCTGGACGTATCAATGGCTATGACGATTTCCTCAAGCTTGCATGCCTCTGTATATTCCAGAGGCTCCACCAGTGGCATGTTACCATACATAGACAGTCCAAGGCAATAGGAAATATAATCAAAACTTTCCATATCGAGCTGGACTTCCTCTCTCTGCACAGCAAAACGCCGCAGAAATTTCCGGTAATCATACCTTCTTTTTTGCTGCAGCTCATACCATTCCTGCCTATTCCCTTTTTCACTTCCTGCCCTCTTACCGGCATTTCCCGCATCCCTGCTGGTATATGCCGCTGCCTTTTCCCATACATCCCGGATACCGGCAAGCTCTCCCTTGGAAAGCATTCTCCAGAGACTGTGCCCGTCCGTAAAAAACAGACTTCTCCAGGCATCTGTACAGCTCTTTCCAAACTCCCCCTCCCGCAGCATGTCATAAATCTGTGCTGCGGTCCTGGATTTTTTCCCCTTCCAGAACAGGCGGTAAACTTCCGTTTTTTCTTTTCCGGCTTCCCCTGTAAGGAAGGGCATGCCAAGGCAATCCACCGTATATTCTGCCACTATGTCACAGGCCAAATTCCACAGCTCCTCATCTCGTTCCTCACGGTCTGCGGGGTGCAGGTAGAGGCAATGGAACAGGCTGTGCAGATACACTCTGTTTATGTATTTCCTGCCCTTTTCCGCAAAATCAGTCAGAACAGCTTTGGGAGAATAATGGAGCACCCTGCCGTCTGTACAGGTGCAGGCACATGTTTCATCTGCTGCCGTTTTCAGATAACTGCATGCCAGCACAAAAAAAGGACAGGCGCAGGAAATTTCCTGCTTGGCCAATGCCCAGATTTCCTGTGCAATTTCCTCTGCCTGTCTCATAATTCCATATCCTTTCCGCCAAATCCGAACTGCTCCTCTTTTTTTGACAGAAGCCATAAAACACTTTCCGTACTTCCATACTTCTGCGCCAGTGCCAGAAGTTCATCCATCTGCACCGGTGTCACTGTATCCAAACCAAAAAGAACTTTTACTTTCTCTGTCTCCCTGGCTTTCATCAGTTTTTCCATGGCAGGACGGAAACGCTTCTTCAGATATTCCCTGTACCGCTCATATAAAAGGCCGTCCTCAGGGCATAATTCAAAAAAACGCTCCAGAGCAATTGCAAGGCGGATGTTCTCCTGCCTGCTTGACAGGAACTTCTCATCCTGTTCCCTGCTACTGTTCTTCATAATATTTTATCAGAGCCTGGGTGCCCAGGTCACCCAATCCTTTTTCATCCAGCTTCTTGTACATATCCAGTACTTCCATGAGAATAGGGAGTGTCAGCTTTCTGGCATCGGACTCCTCCAGGGCGATCTTCATATCCTTGATGTAATGTTTGATGAAAAATCCCGGATCATAGTCCTCTTTGATCATGCGGGGTGCCATATTATTCATCTGCCAGCTTCCCGCTGCGCCCTGACTGATACTGTCCAGCATAGTCTGTACATCAAGGCCTGCGGCGCGGGCATAGGTGATGGCCTCACACACACCTGCGATCACACCGCCAAGCGCAATCTGGTTGGCAGCTTTTGTGTGCTGTCCGTTGCCGGCTTTTCCCTCGTAGATAATAGTCTTGCCCATGGATTTGAACAGCTCCAGGCAGGCTTCAAACGCTTCCTCATCCCCGCCGGCCATAATGGATAAGGTGCCATGCCTTGCACCCACATCCCCGCCGGATACCGGAGCATCCACAGCGTAAATCCCTGCATCCCTTGCTCTCTCATAAATCTCCACGGAAAGCTTCGGGCTGGTGGTGGTCATATCAATGACATAGGTTCCTGGTCTGGCATTTGCTATGATTCCGGCCTCGCCAAAATAGACCTCCCATACGTCTTCGGGATAGCCAACCATGGTGATGACAGCCTCCCTGTCTCTGACGCACTGTGCTACGGTATCACACCATACGGCTCCCTCCTCGATGATATCCAGCACCTTCTCTTTGGTTCTCGTATAGATAGACAGTTCGTATCCTGCTTTCATCAGGTTGCGGACCATGGATTTACCCATGACTCCCACACCGATAAAACCTATTTTTTTCATTCTTTTACACCTCTTCTCGGTTTTCACTTATAACAGTTTACCATAATTCCGGGAAATTTACACCTGTTTTTTATGCATTGCTTTTTTCTGCATATATTCTATTACATCCCGCACCTGGGACAACTGCCATACATCCCGCACAGGGATTTCCACCTGAAACCTGTCCTCAAAGGCACAGACAAGGTTTGCCACATCCAGAGAATTCAGCGCCAAATCCCTGATAAAATCCGTATCGGGGGTCAGTTCGCTGATTCCGGTCACCTGATAAACAAGTTCTTCAATAACAGACAGGTAAGCTTCACTGCGCATCAAAAACGCCCCCTTTTTATTTTATAGATGGATGTCTTCTTAAACTCCGCTTCTGTCATGCGGATAAGCTGGATTCTTTTATGAAAAGGCAGTTTTTTATTCAGCTCATAAATCTCCTCCTGAATCCGCTCCAGCACTTCATAGCTTGTCATGCCCCGGGTCTTCTGCGGATCCGCGTAAATGACCGCGGAGAGCTTCACATCATCGGCTGTCTGCCCGTTACTGGCTCCATATACCATCACTTCCCTGACAAGAGGGATCTGCAGTATGAGCTCCTCCAACTCCTCGGGCACCACTTTTTTACCGTTGCTGAACACCACCAGATTCTTTTTTCTCCCCGTAATGTAGAGAAACCCTTTCCTGTCCATATATCCCAGATCTCCGGTACAGAACCAGCCATCCGAAAATGCTTTTTTTGTCTCCCCGTCCGCTTTATAATAACCTTTAAAGACTGACGGACCCTTAACCAGAATCTCCCCGTCCCGGATCTTCACTCTGGTCTCTGGAAGCAGCACGCCCACGGAATTTTCCCTGTGTCTGCGGTTTCTGTTTACGGAAATAAGAGGACCGCACTCCGTAACCCCGTATCCCTGCAGCACGCAGATTCCGTAGCAGCCAAACTCCTGGGCCAGCCGCTCGTTCTGCTGAGCACCTCCGCAGATGATAAGGGAGACAGAATCCCCGAGAACGCGGGTTAACGCATCGTGCACAAAAGGACTGCAGGACAGATGATATTTTTTCCGGCTTTGGTACCTTTTCAATGCCTTTTTTGCCTCCTCCCGCGTGCCGTCCCGCTTCTGTTCCAGACGGATGCTGCGGATCAGGGATTCCATCATCATGGGAACCAGAAGTATCATCTCCGGGCAAAACAGGCGCAGGTCCCGCATCCAGTTCTTCACACTTCCGTTCAATCCCAGATGCTGCCCCTGTGTCAGGACATTTAACGCACCGCACACAAGGGAATACGCATGATATAAAGGCAGGCAGGTATATGCCTTATCCCCTGCCTCCACCAGTGCCTGGGCATGGCAGGCATTGAACATAATATTGCCGTGGCTGAGCATGACCGGTTTCGGACTGCTTAAAGTACCGGAGGTGTAGATGATGACAGCCGTCTCATCTGCCTGTACTTTATCCATTGCAAGGTTCAGCTCTTCCTCCCTGCTCTTAAGCGCCTCGTATCCCCTTAAAAGAAGAGAGGGAAAGCTGTTGTCACTGTGAGCATCCCACAGGCAGAGCACAGGGCAACCGGGAAAATCCTGAAACAGAAATTCATATTCCCGGGAAACGGCAGCCATGCAGGAGTCACCGTAACGGATGCACTGCAGGATTTTCTCATCCTGCTGCTCCACATCCACAGGAAGCGCCACAGCGCCCACAGAACAGCAGGCCAAAAACATCACAAGCCACTCATAGCCGTTCTCCCCTGCGATCGCCAGATGTTTCCCTGCGATACCCATATCCAGGAGCACCAGCGCAAGCGCCTTTGCATCCCTTGCAAGCATCCGGTAGGTATAGCAGTGTTCCTTTCCCTCCCAGTCATAGACAGTGACCGCCGGTCTGTCCCCAAAGCGTGACTCTGCCTTCTGCAGAAATTCCCCGACTGTCTCATATGTATTTACATTGTTTAAAGGATAATCCAGTCTCATGTCCCCTCCAGTTCTCCCAGCTCACCATTTGCTATCAGCTCCAGAAAAACCTCCACCAGCCCTGCGTCAAATTGTGTGCCCTTCCCCGCTTCCAGCTCCTCTTTTGCTTTTGCCAGGGAAAGTCGTTTTCTGTAATGACGGTCCGACATCATGGCATCAAAAGCATCGGCAATGGAGATCATCCGCGTTTCCGGGGGAATCTGTTCCCCTCTCAGGCCGTCCGGATATCCGCGGCCGTCTATCCGTTCGTGGTGCGCCCGCACGATCTCTCCCAGATTGTGAAACATGTCTATGCAGGAGAGAATCTTCCCTCCGATTTCCGGATGTCTTCGTATCACGGCAAACTCTTCCTCTGTCAGTTTATCCTCTTTGCACAAAATTGCGTCAGAGACTCCTACTTTTCCGATATCGTGGAGCAGTCCGGCGCACCTGACACATTCTGTCTGGGATTCTTCCATCCCTGTCTTCTTGGCTATTTTCTCTGCGTACATGGAGACCCTGTCAGAATGCCCCCGGGTGTAATCATCCTTGGCATCCACCAGAAGCCGAAGGGCCTCCACGGTCTGCATATAGCTCTCTTTCAGCCGGGAATACGTCAGACTGAGTTTTCTGTTGTTAATATTCAGAAGCATGTGAAGGATCGTGTTGTGAAGCGCTGTGGTGACCTGTTCCCCGTAGACAGCCAGAAGACGCTGCTGCACATCAGAATAGGCGGAATCCCGTCCGATTCCCAAAACTCCCAGAAAGATATCATGGTTTGCCTTGAGCGGAACCAGGAAAAGTCCGTCAAACTCCTGAATATCCCCGCTGCTGCCCGCCTTCTGCACAGCATTTTCAAGCTGCGGATAATCCTCTTTTAAAAACTGTTCCAGTTTTTTTTCATATTTTCCGCTTCCCTGGAAAATATCATCCGGCAGATTTTCCACAGGCATGGATGATATGATTCTTTTGGGCTTGATCCAGGCAAATCCGTGCCTATTATCCCCCAAAAGCAGCATCTGTCCCAGAATCCTTCCAAGTACCACATCCAGGGAGAGAAGCTGATGTATACTGGGTATGGAGCCTAAGATGGATCCCAGCCCGTCCTGGTAACGGTAGACCGTGCGCATCTGCCGGATGGACTTGACACAGCTTTCCACTAAGAGTTCAAGCTGGTCAAAACGGTCGCTTTTCTCAAAATACCCCTGAATATCCAGCTCCCGGATCGTGTTCAGAGGCGGTGCCACCTCCCTGTGCCCGGTAAGCATGATCACAAAAATTCTGGTATCAAACTGCCGCAGACGTGCCACCACCTGATCCCCGCAGATGGGGTACATGATAAAATCCAGCAAAAGAATATCATAGGATTTGTTCTTCATCTTCTCCAGAGCGCCCAGCGGATCGTTTTCCGTCTCTACAGTATAGCCGGAGGATTCAAAATAGGAATACAGTGCGTCCGTAATATTCTTGTCGTCATCCAGAACCAGCATGGTGAAGCCATTTTTCTGCTGTCCTGCCTTATTTTTTCGCATACCTTCTTCACCTCAAATAATCTTTTCTCTTAACTTTGCAGGGGCAGTTCCACGCAGAAGACAGCTCCGCCCTCCGGCAGATTTTCAGCCCACATTCTTCCGCTGAACTTACCCCGTATCAAACCTGCGGAACTGTAAAGCCCCAGGCCGGTTCCCATTGCCCCTTTCGTCGTCACCATGGAGTGAAACAGCCGTTCCATAACCTCCGGGGCAATTCCCGGTCCGCTGTCCTTCACCTTGATCAGAATATTCCCGTTTTTCTTTTCCGCGCAGAGGGTGATCTTCCCGCCTTCCTCCTTCATGGCATCCATGGCATTGTCCACCAGATTGTTGACCACCTGTACCAGATTGTTGATATCCCCCTTTAAAACAGCATCCCCGGGCAGTTCATTTTCCATGGATAAAACACAGCCGTGCTTGGCAAGACTGTGCTTCATCAGCAGAAACACTCTTCTGAACACTTCATCCACTGTAAATTCCACAATATTGTTGGTGTTCATATTCGTAGCCAGTCCCTTCACTGTGGTGATGATATCAGACATGTAAGCACAGCTCTCCCTGATTTTTCCAAGCCACGCTCTCATATCCCCCGCAATTTCCTGATAATCCTCCACCGTCACATCTTCATCCCCAAGACTGATCGTATATTCATCCACCAGTTTTTCCAGAGACTCCACACTGCCTGAGACAGACATGATCGGTGTTTTTAAGTTATGGGAAATGCCTCCGATCATCTGTCCCAGGGAAGCCAGCCGCTCCCGCTCCATCTCCTGGCTCAGTTTCTGCTGCTGCTGCCGAATCTCCTCTTTTACCTGTGTCACGTCCTTGAAAAGCGCCACCACGCCCATCATTCTCTGTTTTCCGAATACCGGAGTCAGCTCCACGGAATAATAAATCTTTTTGTCGTCTTTTATCACTGCCTGCTCATAGGTGATCACGCTCACCGTCTGTCTGCAGATATCAAAAAAACTTAACAGATTGTAGATCACATCCCTTTTCTGTTCATCCAGAACTTCCACCTGCCGGTCCAGATATACGTTATTTTTCATACCGTAGCTTTCCCCGAAATTCTCCCGGAAGGCATCATTCATATTGATGATCTGGCTGTCTGAGGAAATGATCACATAACCATCCGAAATATTGTCAATTATATTCTGCAGTGCGATGGGCTTGATGTTTAAAAAATTCAGATAATAAATTGCTATTCCGTGGCAGATGATCGTGAACATGAAAGCAATGGGAGTTGCCGCGATGGACAGATTGACAATCTTCAGGGTTGCTAAAAGATTGACACACACCGGCACGATCAGCCCCCATGCAAATAAAATGGACTGCCACACTGCGCTGTTATTTCTCTTCCTGATGCCGTTCCTTAAGGCCAGCACAATGGACAGAATACAGTAAATATAATACTGACTGCCTGACAGGATGAACAACGGTCCGAATTTCACCTCTGAGGCATAGATGGAAAACTGTTTATAAAAAAGATGATGCCATGGATTTGTAAATACAATCAGGGAGGTCACCACCGGCAGGATATAGAGAAAATAAAATATCCTTGGAAGCTTTTCATAATTGTATATAAACGCAATTGTCAAAAGCAGCACAGTGACCACCATCAGCGCGCAGGCACCGCAGGTGATAGCGTCCAGTATGGTGAGCACCTGCATACTGCTGTCAGCACCCCCCAGGATTCCGGCAATCGCCAGAAGCCAGATAAGGAGAAACGCCGATGCCGCCACGTAGAGCCTCTGCAGCAGCGGCAGTCTGCCCTTCCGGATACAGCTGTAAAGAAAGAAAATCAGAATAGTGACCGCTACATCCACCAGATGTGTCATGATTCGTTCCATAAAATCTCCCTGCTTTCCTCTCAGCTTCTAAAACAGCGCACTGCCTGATATAAGTCCGTATGGTCCCAGTCAAACTGCACACGTTTCAGTTCACACACCGTCCTTCTCGCATCCACATAAATGGCAGTTCTCTGTGCCCTGCCTGAAAAATAAGTTTCCGCTGCAGCCTGTATATAGGGTGAACTGGACGCTGACGCCTGTTTTCTCAAATTTTCCTCAAATACCTGGTCAGATACACACTCTACCTGCCCGCATTCTTCCAGAAGGGCACCCAAAGACACCTCATCCGGGTTCACAATATGCCAGGCACCGCCCGGCTGTCCCATCAGACTGCAGACGGCCCGGGCACACTGGTCTACAGGTGTGACCTCAAGCAGCATGCGGTAAAATTCTTCCGGCATCTGCCCAAGTTCCAGAATACCTTTTACCAGACGGTAAAACGCGTTGGTCTCCGGATTTATCTGGAACACCCCGTCGCTCTTTCTGCCTATGAGGCGTCCAACCCGGAAAATACCGGCCTTCAATCCCCTGTCCATGGCCCGGCAGACCCACGCCTCAGCCAGGATCTTGCTTTTCACGTAGGGATTCTCCTCCCAGTTCTGCCCCATATCCAGATCTCTCTCCGAGAATACTGCCGGCAGCTTCGGTGCATCCTTTAAAAATTCTCCCGAAACACTGACTGTGGAGATATGAATATACAGCGCGTCCGCTTTCTCAGCCAGGGAAACCATATGCTTTGTCCCCTCCACATTTGTCAGAAGCAGTTCCTCCATGGGTGCATAATGACGGACATCCGCTGCCGCATGGATTACGGTTTCTATGGTATCTGTGAGGTTTTCATATATCTCCCTGTCAAGTCCCAGATCCGGAAGGGTAATATCTCCCTCCAGTATCCTGACCTGTCTTTTTATTTTGTCTGCACCGCTTTTTCCGAAATAGAAGGAAAGCACCTGCGTAAGCTTTGCCTCTCTGCCTTTTCTCAAAAGACAATATATGGTTTTCTGATCATCTGCCGTCAGTTCTCGAAGAAGATGTGCTCCCAGATAACCGGCAGCGCCTGTCAGCAGTAAATTTTTCCCTGTATCTGCTTTCTCGGAAAGACTGCATACATATCTTGGCAGACGTTCCTCCGCTGCGGCCGGCTTTGACTCGAGCCCCTCTGTTTTCTCCTCTTTTTCGGAGACATGATCCGCGCTCTTTCCAATCATCTGTATCTGTTCCCGCAAAGTGGGATGCCGGTAAAAATCGTTGAGTGAAAAATCCCAATGCCGGCTGTAATAGTGGCTCAGGACCACAATAGCAGTCAGAGAAGTTCCTCCCTGTACAAAAAAGCTCTTATCCAGATCCGGCTCCTGGCCCAGAACTTCACGCCAGATTTCCTCCGGTGCGATAACCGTTTCATCGGAATGTTCGTCCTTCGGTGCGATAACTGTTTCATCGAAATGCTCGTCCTCCGCAGCCTGTGCGTTTTTCTCTTTTGTATCCGAAATACATGCCATTCCTTCCAGAGCCTTCCTGTCCGCTTTTCCGCTGGAGGTCCTGGGCATCTGCGCAAGAGTTCTCACCTGACCGGGTACCATATAGTCAGGCAGCCTCTCTGCCAGAAAATCTCTTACGGATCCTTCCGAAAATCCGGCCTGGGGCACAGCAAAAGCACAGAGCGCTGATACGGTTCCCTCTCTTTTCACAGGCACCACTGCCGCCTCTTTTACAAGACCGGACTGCAGCATCTGTGCCTCGATTTCTTCAGGCTCAATCCTGTGTCCGTTGAGCTTTAGCTGAGAATCCACTCTTCCCAGGCACTGCCAGTTCCCGTCAGCCCGAAGGCGTCCCAGATCACCTGTTTTATACATGAACTCACCCGCAAAGAAGGGGTCCGGCAGAAATGCCTGTTCCGTAAGATCATCCCTGTTGATATACCCTTTTGCAAGGCATTCCCCGGCTATGTAAATCTCACCTGTCCCGGTAGGCATCACCTGCCGCATCTCCCGGTCCAGAAGATAATAGCGGCAGTTGCCGATGGGCTTTCCTATGTGGATGGCATTGTCATCCGTAATATCCCCCTGGCAGTTGTAAACAGATGTCTCTGTGGGACCATAGATATTAAAGATCCGGGCATTGGTAAGCTTCCTGATTCTCTCCTTCAGTGCCAGTGTCCACGGCTCTCCCATGAGGATCAATACCTCCGTCTGTGCAAGAACTTCCGCAAAGGAAGCCTCCTGCAGACACATCTGTATTCTGGAAGGCGTGAGCTGCAGCACCGCAGCGCCGTCCTTTCTCATCCGCTCCGCCATCTTCCAGGGGAGAAGCATTTCCTCCTCATCCGCCACACTGACACGCCTTCCTCTGGCAAGGGCCAGCAGCGTCTCTATGGTAAACACATCAAATACGCAGTTGGACGCACAGAGCACACAGCTATTCTCCCTTCCGAGAATAGCATCTGCATGTGCCGCCAGGTTTGAAATTGCTTTGTGTACCATCATAACGCCCTTGGGCTGTCCTGTTGTTCCTGAGGTATATATCACATTCAGCACATCCCCGCCGCTGCGTCCCTTTACAGGCAGTTTTGCCCTGTCACCATCAAAGACAGGGGGAAGCACCGGACAGGGGATCTCCCCGGGCAATTTCACTTCATTGCTGCACAGAAGCAGCTTTGCCTCCGCATTTTCCAGCATATAGCAGATCCGTTCTTTCGGAAGTGCAGGGTCCAGGGGAAGATAGACAGCTCCTGCTTTTAAAATTCCCAGCATGGCTGCCAGCATATCCCCATCCCGTTTTAAAAGAAAGGCCACTCTGTCTCCATGCTGAATATTCCTGCTGATCAGATACGCTGCCAGACCATCTGACTTTTCTTTTAATTCCCCGAACGTATATGTCTTATTACTGCCCCAGCATACAGCCGTGCGTGACGGATAGAGACGTGCCTGCCGGTCGATCAACCGGTCGATCAGAGTACCGTCATAAGGCATTCTCACAAAATTCGGTTCCTCCAGCAGGCGGATTCTGTCACTGTCCTCCAACAGACTGATGCTGCCGATCTCCTGATGGGGAAGCTCCAGGATCTGTCTTAAGATTTCCAGATAACAGCGGCTGTAAAACGCAATGGTCACACTGTCAAAAAGAGATTTCGCGTACTCAAAACAAAAACGGCTTTCCTCTCCGCTTTGGATCACTTCCAGATGAAGATCCATCTTCACAGATACTTCTTCCATCTGCACCATGGAGAGTTTCGCATCTCCCAGAGGCAGATTTTCGGTCTGCGCTGCGGTCAGGGAAAACAGCACCTGATACAGGGGATTCCTGTCCCTGTTCCGCTCTGCATTTGACATGGCTACGATATCTTCCAGGGGTGTATCCTGATTGTCCAGCATTTCCAGCACACGTTCCCGCACCTGATGCAGATATTCCAGATAGTTTTTCTTTCTCTCCGGCTCCAAAAATACAGGAAGGGTATTCACGAACACACCTGTCACCCGGCTCAGATCCCCGTGGCGCCGGCCTGAAACAGGAGTCCCCACAACGATTTTTTCCTGTCCGCACACGCCGAAGAGCAATATGCCGAATGCGGACAGAAGCAGCATGTAAGGGGTCACCTGCTGCTGGGCACAAAATTTTCTTCCCGCTTCCTCCATCTCATGCGGCATATGGAAATAATATCTGGCCCCCCGCCCGTCAAACACACCGGGGCGTATCCTGTCTGTGGGAAGACGAAGCTCCTCCCGGTCTTCTAAAAGCCTGGCCCTCCAGTAATCCTCCTGGCGTTTCTGCAGTTTTTCCGGTCTTTTATCCACCCACCAGGCATAATCCCTGTAAGTAGTATTCGGCATTTCCGTCTCTTCCCCCAGGCACGCTCTGTGAAGCCGTTCAAAAACAAGCTGGCTGCTCATGCCATCGGAGATCAGGTGATGTATATCCAGAAGCAGATATTTCTTTTCCCCCTCCGTGAAAAATCCGGCCCGCATAAGCGGCGGTCTGTCAAGGGAAAACGGCCGTATAAAACCGGCGGCCGCCTCTTTTATATTCCGCCCCTGCACTTCCTCCAGCTCAAACTCCACCTGCCTGTGCACACGGGCCTGTACCCTGGAACCGGATATCTCAAATCCTGTCCTGAAGGTCTCATCCTCCTCTATGATTCTGTGAAACGCACGAGTCAGTGTTTCCCTGTCCAGATTACCCTCCACGAGAAAAATCCCGGGCATGTGATAGCCTGTCTTTGTCTCATCTGTCTGCTCCAGCACATAAAAGCTTCTCTGGGCAGCCGTCAGCGGATATGTATCACCGTCAGGGGCCTTTGGTATCTCTGTGTGGTAAGAGGACGCATCTGCCTTGCTGCCGCGCAGCAGATTGGCAAAGCGCCGTACAGTCCGGCAGGCATACAGGCTGGTCAGCTCAGGAAGGACAGAAAACTCCCGTTCCACTTCCGTCAGCATGGCAACCGCGTTCAGGGAATCCCCGCCGCTTAGAAAATAATCGGAATGAATGCTCAGCCCGGGCTGCTGCAGGGATTTCCTCCATATTTCCAGCAGTTTTTCTTCCAGTTCGTCGGCAGGTGCCTCCTGTACATCAGGCATATACGGTTTCGGAAGCTTTTTATAATCCACTTTTCCGCTGGCAGTGACCGGCATTTCTTCCAGAAGCACCGCCATTGCAGGCACCTGATATCTTGGCAGATAAAATGCCGCGTAAGAGAGAAGTTCTTCTCCCTCAAGCCCTTCCCCGGAGGTATAATAGGCAATCAGAAGATTGTCAAAAGCTTTCACTGCAGCCATATTTACTTTTGGATGCGACACCAGTTTTTCCTCAATCTCCGCAGGCTCCATTCTGTGCCCCAGGATTTTTAACTGTCCGTCTTTCCTGCCCGTAAATATGATCTCACCGTCCTGCGTCCAGTATCCCATATCACCTGTCCGGTACAGACGTTCACCGGGAATATAGGGGTCCTCCACGAACTTTTTCCTGGTGAGTTCCTCATCTCCATGATACCCCCTGGCCAGGCAGTCCCCGCCGATATAAAGCTCACCGGCAGCACCCACAGGCAGGGGACGCATGGATTCGTCCAGTATATAAATTCTGCAGTTGCCGAGAGGTTTCCCGATGGAAATCATCTCATTGCCGGTAACCGCGCTGTGACTCACTGCCACAGTGGCCTCAGACGGACCGTATTGGTTATATAATTGAACAGAAGAACAGAAACGCAGAGCATGGTAAAGCTCCGGAGGCATACTTTCTCCTCCGCATACAACGCATTCTATATGAGACATGGCCTTTCCAAATGCCGGGTCCTTCAGATATTCCAGAAGCCTGGAGGGCGTTAAAGCCATAAATCCGGCGTCGTAACCGTTAATGAGATCTGCCAGACCTGCAGGCCGGTTACAAACGGCCTCCTCCGCCATCACAATGGTCCTGCCGTTTAACAGCGCGCTGATGCTCTCCAGCAAAAAGGCATCAAAACCCACATTGCAGATGGACAGAACCGCCCCTTTGGGATAAAGAGGTGCCATGGCAGCCGCCAGATTCAGCACACTGTGCTGCTCCACCTCCACAGCCTTCGGTGTTCCCGTACTTCCGGATGTATAGACAAGATAGGCCAGGTCATCAGGTCCTGCAGCAACACAGGCGGCACTCTTTCCCTTTGCAAGCATTTCCTCCGTTAAGACCGGTACGGCGGGATTTAAAATCTCCGCTGTCCCGTCCGAGACAACAAGAACCGCCTCACTTCCCTCCAGCAGTTCGCTGATACGCGCAGCCGGCTGGCGGCAGTCTATAAGCAGCCATGCATTACCGGAAAACGCCACAGCAGCCATAACAACCAGAAGCCTGTCACTGCGCTCCATTAGGACAGCTACATTTCTTCCTCCTTCAGGACAGAAACAGGCAATTTTCCCTGCAAGCTGCTCTGCCTCCCTTATGAATCTTTCATAGGTAAGCCTCTCATTTCTGAATATGACAGCTGCCCTTTTTGGATTCATGACTGCCTGTTCCCGCAGATGGTCGGCTATATTCTGTTTTCTCGGATACCAGGTATCTGTCTGGTTAAAGTCAAAGATGAGGCGCTCTTCCTCCTCCTCACTGATGACAGACAGTTCTTTTATGGGTGTCTTGGGATGCAGCAGGGCACTGTGCAGAATGTCCATCAAATGCTGATGCAGAGTCGTGATCTCACGCTCGGAAAAAAGCTGTGTCTGATAATCATAATCCACCTGAAACCGGTTATCCTCATCTCTGCTGCTCAAATGAATACACAGAGGTTCTGCCTGGTAGCCACTGTAGAGCCAGCGCCCTTCCAGGGTCACCTGGGCGCCCTGCAGATGGTGGATCTGCCCGTTCTGGTAGGACAGTACAATTCCGAAGAGCTGATCCGGTGCGGCTCCCTCTTGATTCCGGGCAGCCAGCTTTTTTATCTCCGAAAACGGCATTCTCTGGTGATAGAGAAGCTGGTACCAGTCTGTCTGCAGCTTTTCATTAAATTCCTGAAAGGAAATGGATGCATCCAGCTCATTGACAAAGGGCAGAGTATTTACAAACATGCCTGCCATCTGTTTTTCCTTGAAATTCAGACGGTTAATGGTGGGGACACCGATGCAGAACCGCTCCTGCCCTTTGATCCTGCGCAGATAGATCGCCAAAGCCATATAAAACACGGCAAAAGGGGATACCTTCTTTTCCCTGCAGAAGCCTGCGATCATACGGTTCATCCGGTTGGAGACTGCAAAAGACCTGCGGATTCCCACAGGGCTGACCTGGGCGTAGGGATGTTCTTTTGCTGCTGCCGGCTGTATATCCTTCAGCATGGACTTCCAGTATTCCCTGTCACGTTCAAAGCTTTTTGAGGCGAGATACTTATTCTCAAGCTCAATATGCAGCGCATAGTCCGGCATAGGCTCTCTGTCCGGCGCCTCCCCCTTTAACATGCGGAAATAGTTGTGAATGATCCGGTTGGTCACAACCGTCTGGGACCAGGCATCCGCTATGATATGATGCACTTTTGTCAGAATTCCGCCTGTATTTTCCGCCCTCTTAAAAAGTATCATCTGACACAGGGGGGAATCCAGAAGCGTAATATGCTCCCGTGCCACGGAAACATCCCAGATATCCGCGCCCTTTTTGTTTGTCCTGGAAAAATCCAGAAACGGAACATTTCTTTGTATATGCGGATCAATATACTGGCACACCTCTCCCTCCCGAAGTGTGATCCTGGTGCGCAGAACAGGATAGTCCTCATAACAAAGCCTGATACATTCCTGCAGATACTCCACATGAAAATTACCGTCAATGCGCAGTACGGTGCATATGGTATTGATCGGCGTACCCGGATGGGCCATCTCCAGATTCCATATGTTCTGCTGGCTGTTTGACAATGGCAGAAATTCCCTGATGTCTTTTGTCTCTTGTGCTCTCTCTTCCATTCTTTCCCTTTTTCCTCCGTATACATAATAAAACACAGGCCCCGAACTGCCCGGCCCTCCGCACATATGTGCAGACTTCCACGGCATTCCCGTCCCATGACTTTTCGCGTCTTTTTCTCCCCTCAGATTCCCTTTTCCTGTTCTACAAATTTCGACATTTGCAATTTGTTTTTTATTATACAGGCATACAATTCCCCGTGTCAATCTTTCTGATAAGAATTACTATTATTGGTAGAATTTACCATCACTTTAGCCATTACCTCTTTTAATCTTTCATTTGTCTGACTGTTTATGTGTAATTCCCTATTTTCACAGAAACCACTCTCGGGTGGATTTTCCCCACAGATGTCCCCTCCGATACATTTCCTTGCCGCTGCCGCCTCCTCGATCAGGCCCAGAAGGCAGTCCAGTTTCATCTCTCCCTGGTCCCAGTTTGTGACTGCATCCCTGCCCCGGAGAATATCCTTGTCCACAGAGAGATATAAGGGACAGGATTCCCCCTCCAAAAATTCTCTGAACTTCTGTAGTCTGCCCTCCTGCAGATCCTCGGCAGATACCCAGGTCACCTGTTTTGACGGTATATCCCTTTGAAAATCTGCCTCCTTTGGCCCTATGATACACACACTTTTCAGCAGGGGATTGGACAGCATAGCTTCTCTCACCCAGCTTCCGCAGGACAGAAGGCCAAAGAATGCGGATTCCTGCATGTCTGTGTGATTGTCAAAAAGAAGAAGGGAAAAAGGAGTGTCAATCATCTCCATCCAAAATTTTGATAAATAGTGATAATTGCCGGAATCCAGAAAATGGATGCCGCAGGGGCCATATGCCCGAATCCTTTCCTTTATCTCCTGTTCTGCCTCCGAGGTACAGTAACAATTGACCCCTTCCGCATGGGTAAAATCCACCATCTCATAATCACCGGCCTTTTGTCTATAAAAATCTTCCTCCGGGTACACACCGGAAAAATTCATGATAACTGTCTTCATCCTAAAATATCTCCTGTTTTTTCTCTTACCATAGCACAGAGAGACAGATCTTGTAAACTGCTGCTGTCTGTCTCCCGGCAAGCCAAAAAGGACCGCCGCTTACAGACGAAGCGGCGGTCCTCAAAGGAGGGGTAACAAAGAAGCTTATCCTTCAATGGAGATATATTTATTTTCTTCCACCTGTTTTTTGTCTTTCTTAGGTACCGTGAGACGAAGGATTCCGTCCTCAAATCTGGCCCGAATCTCATCCTGGGTAACGCCTTCGCCGATATAGAAGCTTCTGGAGCAGCTTCCCGCGTAGCGTTCTCTGCGGATATATTTTCCTTCCTTATCCTCTTTATCCTTGTCAAGTCCTTTGGATGCCTGGATGGTGAGATATCCGTTCTCCAGTCTGGCCGTTACATTCTCTTTCTTGAAGCCCGGCAGGTCAATGTCAATTTCAAAGGAATCTTCCGTCTCTTTTACGTCGGTCTTCATCAGATTCTTCTCATTCTTTCCGTACAGCGGATTCTTCCTTCCGAAGAACTCCTTCTCAAAAGGAAAATCCATCCATTCATCAAATAAATCTTCTCCAAAAATACTGGGCATCATTCTCATAAGTCATTCTCCTTTCCTATATATCAATCAATGAATTGTTACATTTGGCAGGGGATTCTTTCTTTTCCCTTGTTCTAATTGTAATATAGCACGCATTATTAGCACTGTCAATAGGCGAGTGCTAATTTCACACTTTTTTCACATTTTACCTTCGTTGTTTGATATATCAAAAAAAGAATCTTCCGTTTTCTATGCACCGCGGCCTTATGCAGCGCAAGATAGCGAAAGATCCTTTTTCCGTTTATTTTTTATTCCTGCTTTTATTCACAGCACTTGACAAAAGTTTATCCAGATATACAGATTTAAACTGCTTACTTGCCAGTGCCTGTTTCAGCGGAGGCAGATTTAAGATCACTCCAAACACGGCAGCCATGGCTCTGTGGTTGGCAAATGCCTGATTGTCGAATACGAGGTTCTGAAGCGTTCCTTTTTCTATGGCCTGGAGCACAAACCTGTGCGTACTGTTCACAGGCGTTATCACCTGTACCGGACGCCGCTCCAGTTTCAGGGAACCGTTGGGACATCTGGATGCGCACACACCGCAGCCCAGGCAGATATCCGTATCCACCACGGGACGTCTTTTCTTTTTCCCGTCCTCCGGGACCGTCTCCATGGAAATGGCAAAAATGGGACATGCCTTCTCACACTTTCCGCATCCGATACAGGTCTTCTCCTCCACCGACGGGATATAATTGGTGGTTGCCACCGGCTGCATGGGAGAGAATTTTCTGGCAGCCTGCAGAGCCTCACAACAGCATCCGCAGCAGTTACAGATAAACGCCGGGTCCTCTCTGACATTCTCCCCGATCTGCACCAGTCCCGCATCGTAGGAGCGTTCCAGAGCGTCCATGGCTTCTTCCTTGGAGATAAGCCGGGCATGTCCGCCGTGCTCTGCCAGGGAGCGGGCCACATTGCCGAAAGTCAGGCATACATCCCAGGGAGCATCAATCTCACAGGGATGCCCCGCGTGATATGCCTTATGTCTGCAGTAACAGGTTCCCAGGCCAATGTACTCTGCCTCCTCCACAATGTGGCTGGCCCGCTCATGGTCCAGGATATGCAGGGTATTTTCCGTGGTAAGCACCGGTTCCTGCACGTAGACACGGCCCAGCTTTGTCTCCGTGGCATAGAAAAGGTCTTTTACAAAGTCCTCCTCCACATTCATATACTGATAATACAGTTCGCTGAGATACTTCTGGTCAATATCCCCTCTGGTCCTCATCAGGGCAAATTCAATAAACCCGGCCATGGGCGGCGGCATGACAAAACGGCGGACTCCCCTGTAGGTGGAATCCACCAGCAGCGCCTTCTCACACAGATGGTCCAGCACTTTTTCCGCCTTTGCCTCCGTGGTCCCCCAGATACGGGCAGCCTTTTTCAAAGTGAAGGGGCGTACCGGCAGAAGTGCCACCCATTTTGCCTCCTTCTCCGTGTAGAGCACCTGGAGGATCTTATAAAAAGTCTCCGAAGGCGGCGCTCCCTGGGTAAACCAGTTGATTCTTTCTTCCAGATTTTTATATGCGTCTTTTGATGTTATATGTCCCATGCTAAATGTCCTGTCATACAATATGGTAACTTACGGTCCGCACGGAAAATGCGGATACCTGCCTGGCTGTTACACAAAATGTACCTCTCCTGTTTTTTTCACTTCTTTTTTCTCTGATGCCGCAGCATATCCAAGGGCAGCCATGCCGAATACCCTGTGGGAATCCGGTATCTCCCAGCTCCTTAACATCTCCCGCACCTCAGGCTCATCGCAGATATCCCGCATCTGGTTGATCCAGACAGAACCAATCCCGAAGGAATGAGCCGCCAGAAACATATTTTCCAGAGCACAGGCATTGTCCTCCATGGAATGCTGATTTTCCTTTTCATTGGACGGAATGATCAGAACCTGAGGGCTGTACATGTCATACCCGTCTCTTCCCAGTTTCCTTCCTATGACTTCCGCCAGCTTCCCGATCTGCTCCCGGTCTGTCACCACGGTAAATTTCCATGTCTGACGGTTCTGTCCGCTGGGCGCATAGAGTCCGGCCCGGATAATCTGTTCCAGCTCTTCTCGTGGAATTTCCTTATTTTGAAATGCCCGGATACTTCTTCTGGTCAAAATATTTTCCATCACTGCATTCATGTTCTGATTCCTCCTTGTTTTTTCTTTTATTTTATCACAACGTCAAAAATTGTAAAGTGCCCCGCGATCAGCCCGCTGCGCCGAATGCCCATTTGTCCATGGTCTTTTCCAGACACCAGGGAAAATCTATCTTCTTGACAGACTGCCTGATTTTCACCGGACAAGTGAGAAATGTCTGGCCTCCCACCCGGTAAGTGATGGTTCCCACCTGCGTTCCCGCTTTGACCGGTGCTTTCAAAGTCTCTTTTCCCTCATAACTCACTTCAATTTCCTCATCCCGGCGCATCAGCATACCGAAGTCCTTAGCTGTCTCAGCCTCCACCTCAGTAAGGGCTGTATCTCCCAGGGTTTCACTCTGTCCGTTCTGAACCGGTATGGCTGCCGGTATATCGGGAAGTGCCGCGTCAGAAAAGGAACGGTAACTGTAATTTTCCAGCCCGTAATTCATAAGTTTTGTGGTATCCTTCCATTTGTAGGTCTTGTTATTCGGCCATCCGCATGCCAGAAGGGCAACAATGAATGTTCTGCCGTCCCTGGTGAGGGCACCTACATAGCAGTAACCGGCATTTGCCGTAAACCCGGTTTTTCCGGTGAGGGCACCCTCCATCATGTTCAGAAAAGCATTGTGGTTGTTGCAGGAAAAGCTCCGCTTTCCCTCCGCGTCCGAGAAACTGTAGGAGGCCGTCCTTGTCACGTTAAGAAATTCCTCCCTGCAGGGAGATTCTTTGATACAATACTTCATGATACGTGCCAGGTCTGCCGCTGTTGTGGAATGCACCTTCTGTTCCTCCCCCACTGTGACAGCGGCATCCAGGCCGTTGGGTGTGATAAAATAAGTATCCTCACACCCCAGTTCTCCGGCCTTGGCGTTCATCATATCCGCGAATCCCTCCACACTTCCTCCCAGATGTTCCGCGATCATCACAGCCGCATCATTGTGGCTCTCCAGCATCAGGGAATACAAAAGGTCTCCAAAACGGAAGGTTTCTCCCTCTGTCACTCCCAGATGTACTTTCGGCCTGGATGCCGCATAGGCGGATGCTGTCACAATATCCTCCGCGTTGCCCTTCTCCAAAGCCAGAATACAGGTCATGATCTTAGTGGTACTGGCCATGGGCCTTTTCTCAAACCCGTTTTTTTCATAGAGTATCCTTCCTGAGTCCGCATCCATAAGTACCGCTGAGGTGGCGTACAGGCTGCCAACACCCTGTCCATTTTCCTCTGCCCAGACGGTATCTCTATGTACCACGAAGCACCCAGTTATCACTGCGCATACCAAAATCCAGCTTATAATTTTTTTCATGCTTCCATCCCTGCACACAAAATTTCTTATACATTATATGCCTGTCCCGGGAGGATTATAACAAAAAGCTGTACCAAACCGGTCCGCCCCGGTTACAGTACAGCTTCCGTTCTTTGTCATGCAGCGCTGCGGCTGATTTTCTCTGTCTTTCCGAACAGGAAAAATCCGATGATAAACATCACCGCCAGCATTCCCACTCCTGTCCTTGAACTTCCGCTCAACTGTGTGGAAATGCCCATGAGCATGGTTCCCATGAACGCCGCTCCCTTTCCGAATATATCATAAAACCCGAAATACTCGCTGGAGTTTTCCTTGGGAATGATCCTTGCAAAATAAGATCTGGAAAGCGCCTGGATGGCCCCCTGAAATACAGCCACGCAGACTGCTAAGAACCAGAATTCCCATGCCCTGTCAAGCTGAAGGGCAAACAGTGCGATTCCCAAATATCCCAGTATACATACTTTGATCAGCTTCTCACTCTTAAATCTTGCCGAGAACTTTCCAAACAAAAGAGAACAGGGAAACGCTACAATCTGTGTCAGCAGCAGTGCCAGAAGAAGATGCGTGTCATCAATTCCCACGTCCTTTCCGTAGGAGGTAGCCAGGTCGATGATGGTGTAAACGCCGTCAATATAGAAGAAAAACGCGCCCAGAAAATAAAGCACCTTTTTGTCCTTATTGATCTTAAAGAGCACTTTTTTCAGTCTGGAAAAGCTCTCCTTTACCGGGCTGCCCTTTACCTCCACCCAATGCTTCTGATTATAATTTTTCAATAGGGGAATCGTGACTGCAAACCACCAGATCCCTGTGATCCCAAAAGAGATCATGGTTGCCGTAACGCCTGAGATACCCAGCTTCTCTGCAAAAAGTATGAGGAGCAGACAGGCGATAAAGGGAATACAGCTCCCGATATACCCCCACGCATAGCCATGGGAGGAAACCATGTCCATCCTCTCATCCACAGTCACATCTGCCAGCATGGAATCATAGAAGATCAGGCTCATACTATATGTGGTCTTGGCGATCACCAGTACCACCAGAAAAGCCAGCCATTCCTTGGGTATGGCAAGAGAAAGACACCCGACTACGCCGATCACAAAAAAAGTGGCGAACATGGGTTTCTTATACCCTTTTGTGTCCGCCAGGGTTCCGAACACCGGACCCATGAGCGCTACCAGGATGGTACACACAGACAGTGCATAGCTTAGATACGCTGTGGAATCCGCCAGGGAAATCCCCTCCGCTGTGGCTATATTCTTAAAATAAATGGGAATGATCGTGGTACACAGCATGACGAACGCTGAGTTCCCCACATCATACAGTACCCACTGTTTCTCCAGTTTGGTTAATCCCTTCATATGCCCCCCGTTCTTCTCAGCCGAAATTTCTGCCGAAGCGCTGCGACAGCCGCTCTTCCTTTACCATGCAGCCGTACAGATTTGTAAGTGCTTCCACCGCCTCATCCAATGCCTCCTCATACAGATGACGCAGTACATCTGTTGCCATATCACATCTTCTGTCCGGCTTTGCCGGTATGATATGGCCTCCCAGAGTGTCCCGGCATCCAAACAGCTTCATGATTCCCAGCAGTCCCTTTCTCTTCAGGCTGCTGCTGCAGACAAGGGCTCCGGTGTAAAATCTCATACCGTGAAGTGCTTTTGCCGCCTGCTTCACTGTGATCTTCCCAAAGGCCCTGCTTATGGTCCTGCAGCCCTCCATTGTGGGGAAGATATTTACGGCAGGTCTGTAGGTAAACGGGTCCTTTCCCTCACGCAGCATATAGTACCGGTCAAGCTCAGATTCAATCTCTGAATGGGACGCACCGGTTTCCTTTTCAAACCGCCGTACATAGGGATGACAGGTGTTGTCCAAAATGTAGTGGCATCCAAATCCCAGCAGATAGGATAACATCTGCGCAGTCGGCTCCTCCTGGTATTTTACAACAGCCTGGCAGAAAAATTCTGCGGCCTCTCTCTGGTGAACCTGGTGTCCCAGCCCGCTCACCCTGTTTTTCATCAGGGGCTGATAGTAAAACAAAATATCAGGTCCGTGCAGGCCGATCAGATACATACTTTTGGATTCCCTGATTGCCTCTTTTATCTCAGAAGGAAGTCTTTTATATACCTCCTTGCCGAAAATGTCATGTGTGTAAGTTGTTGGCATGTCTCTTTCCCCCGTTTATACATCCAGCTTAAGCTGAATTTCTTCTTCTGCTTCTGCCTTGAAATCTTCTATCTGTACCGGGTCCAGCTCCGGCAGCTCATCCAGCCCCTGAACCCCGAAGTTTCTTAAAAACTCCTCCGTGGTTCCAAAGAGCAGCGGCCTTCCCGGTGCGTCCAGACGGCCGACCTCCTGTACCAGATTATATTCCATGAGTTTGTTCACCGCATGGTCAGACTTGACACCGCGTATCTTCTCTATTTCAAGTTTTGTGACCGGCTGTTTATAGGCAATGATGGAGAGTGTCTCCAGCATAACGTCTGTCAGCACCGCCTTTTTCGGCTGCAGGGCAAGCTTGACCAGATAGTCATAATACTCTTCCTTTGTGCACATCTGATATGCATTTTCCAGCTCTATGATCTTGATTCCCCGGTCCCCGGCATTATATTTCAGCATCATATTCCGAATGATCTTTCTGGTGGTTTCCGTATCATGTCCTATAGCCTTGGCAATGGCGGAAACCTCTACGGATTCCCCCATAGCAAACAAAAGCGCCTCAACAGCGCCTTCCAGATGTTCAATTTCCATACGGGTCCCCTGCCTCCTTGCTCTCAATCTGAATATCGTCAAAAATATGCTCCTGCCTGATAGATATCTTTCCTGTCTTCATCAGCTCCAGGATCGCCAGAAATGTAACCACCACCTGGAATTTGCTGGCCTGTTTTCCCAGAAGGTCACGAAAGCTGAAACGCCGGTGTCTTCTGGCGTACTCCTCCACGTCGGTCATTTTCTCCGGAAGACTGACCTCCTCCTGCTCAATCTTGCCGAAATTGCTTCGGATGGGGTCCTTTTTATCCTCCTGGCGTTTTAATACATCCTGGAAAATTTTGTGAAGACGTCCCAGTGTCAGCCCGTCCAGAAGCTCGCTGGTATCCACAGGCTCCCTGTAGTCCTCCACTTCCCTTGGAAGGGTGGGGAGCTTATAGATACTTTTTGCCGCTTCTGCCATCCGGTCCCTGAGTTCATAGGACATATATTTATACATCTTATACTCCAGAAGCTGACGCACCAGTTCGTCTCTGGGATCTTCTTCCTCACCGTCCTCATTGACTTCTTTTGGGAGAAGCATCCTGCATTTGATAGAAATGAGGGTTGCCGCCATGACCATGAACTCGCTCATGATATTCAGATCTTCCCTCTCCATCTGGTGAATATACTCCATGTACTGATCCGTTATCTCCACAATGGGAATGTCGTAAATATTTACTTTATTCTTCTCAATCAGGTGTAAAAGCAGGTCTAAAGGCCCCTCAAACACCGGAAGCTTTACCGGGATTCCCATTTATTCTCATCCTTTCCATGGTATCGGGCATACCGCTTACGACATTCTACACTATTTTCAGTAAAAAGTCCAGAATATTCCTTACATCATCTTCCCCGGTCTGGTCCGGACCGGCCAAACTGTCACCTCAGCTCTCTCATCCTCAAAACCTCATCCTGTCCGCATCTTTCTTTCCCGTATCTTGCCTTCTCATATATCTCATGGAATTCTTCCATCCCCTCGGCACCCGACAGCCCTGCTGTCTCCTCAATCTCCTCCGGGGCCAATGACACAGGGATGGTCTTTTTTGCAGTGCTCTCTATCTTCTTTTTATAATATCTGCGGATCATCTCATTTGCGGAGCGGGCAGAGAAAAGGCTGCCGCTTCTCTTTCTCTTTTTCAATCCCTCTTTCCGGTCTCCCTTCACGGGGGAAAGAAACTCCACGCGGTCCCCGTCCGTAAGAACGGTTTCATGGTATTTTTTATATAAATCATAAAGGATACGGCAGACAAGATAAACAACTGCTGCCAGAAACAGTAAAACAAACACTTTTTCCAGTATTTGAAAAAGCGCCTGCCAGAAAGGGGAAGCCTCCTTAAATTCTCCCGGAAAAAACGGCATCTGTTCCGCCATCTCCGGCTCCTCCTGGATCAGCTCCTCCGCCCCGCCAAGACCTGCCAGAAGTCTCCGAAGCAGACGTACCAGCAGGTGCCCAATTCTTTGTAAGACCTTGTCAAAGCCGGACATGGGCAGAAATATCATTCCCGCAGTGACAAGAACACAGAAACCGCCCAGGGCGATCCTGTTCCCCTCCGCGATTCTGTTTTTCGGGAATCTGTGGAGCTTCTCATTCTGTGCATACAGCTTCAGAAGGGAGCGCCGGTTTTCCGAAAGAATGGTGAGCAGCCAATAAGCCCCTGTGAAAAGACAGATGACCGTTCCCAGAGTGCTCTTATGGTATGCCAGTGTATAGATATAGATACCTGCAAAAATCAGAAGCCCCGCGTAGGAAGGCCGCACAAGAAGGCTCTCTCCGCTTCCCGCCCGCTCAAAGAAGTACAGAAGCACAAGAAGAGCTCCGCAGACCATGAACGCTGCTCTCTCCCACACCGTTTGAGAGGCAGTATACAGAACTGCCAGGCTTACTGCACCTGACACTGCAAAAAGAAGCAGACTCTGAAAGCGGCGCTGTATCCAGTATAAGAGCAGTATGGGGACAAACAGCAGCAGGCTTTTCATCATCTGAATCGGCGTGATATCCCCGCCGAAAGACAGGATCAAAAGTGCCAGACTGTCCGTCAGAAGAAATGTATGAAAAAAGCGGTATACAACCAGCAGATCTATTTTCATCTCGGCACCTCCCAGCGTATGATCTCCATGTGGGGCGAGCACGGAAGCTTCCACTCCATATCCTTGTACAGGGTGGAAATCCACAGGGCGCTGCCCCCGGCCTTCGCAAGTGTTTCCATCTCTGTAAAAAGAGGCTGGCCCTGATTTTTGGAAATAAGAACAGGGATACCCCGGCCTTCTGACAAAAGACGGCGCTGCGCACTTAAAAGTTCGGGAAACTTTCCGGCGGGAAGGTCCAGATCCAGTCTTGCCAGATTCTGATACAGTTTTACAAGCTGTCCTCTTCCCGTGCCGGGCAAAACGGCGATGGGTGCCTCTGTGATGTGATCCCTGCCGTTGGTGACAAGGCCTGTGGCAATGCCTCTCTGCAGAAGCTGTTCTGCTAAGGAGACGGCCAGGGAAATGCCTGCCTCGTGGATCTCTTCGTATTTCCATATGGTCTCATCCTCCACATCCAGATAGATGAGGACCTGGGCACTGGATGTGGAATCCAGCAGATTTACCATAAGACCGCCTTCTTTTGCGGAGGCCTTCCAGTTGATTTTATTCATAGGGTCCCCCGGCTGGTATTCCCGCAGGCCGCGGAAGGAAAAAGGGTCCTCATACATCCGCTGCCGTACCAAGACCTGTCCCATAAGCTTTTTAAAGGGAATTTCCATGCGGGAGACGGGAATCGTTCTCGGATATACATACAGATGGGTGGAAAGAGGCATGGTCCGATACATCTCACGGTTCATAAGAAGGCCTCTTGTGAGAATCTCTGCCTGCTCAATCTCGTAGTATCCCCTTTTCCTTGCCAGAAATGTGATTTCCCGCTCTATTTTCTGGTAAAACAGTACGGAGAAGATATCTCTTTTATAGGTATAGTCGGAGATACTGGTATTTTCCTCCTCCTCAAAGAAGAGGTTTCTATGTACCCGAAAGGCTGCCTGCAGCATGGGAAGAAGGAGCCATTTTCTGTTTTCAATGGTTTCCGTCAGGTATGCCTTCTCCCCTTCGTGGACGGGCTGTTCCTGGAATTTTACATTTACCTCCAGATGCCTGTCCCAATTCTTTCGGTAGAACCACTCCGCCAAAAACTGCAGCAGGACGGCTCCCAGCAAAAGCAAAAAAATTGTCATGTTTTTCTCTTCCACTCCTCTGTGGGTACAGGGACCTGATTCAGGATCCGCTGAATTGCCTGGCTGCCGCTCTCCTCCTGTCCGTATCCGGAGGTCATGATCATTCTGTGGGCCAGAATGGGAACCGCCACGGTTTTTATATCCTCCGGCACCACATAATCCCTGCCCTTTACATAGGCATAAGCTTTCGCGCCGTTAAAAAGAGCCAGGGTACCCCTTGGACTTACACCTGCGATCACATCTCCTGCTGTTCGGGTGGCCTGCACCACCTCCACCAGATAGGACTTCAGATCCGGGTGCACATATACCTTTTTGTATGCCTCTCTTGCATTTAGAAGTTCTTCCTTTGTACACACACAGGAAAGCTCAAAAAGAGGCTGTCTGTCCTCAAAACGGTCCAGGATGGCCAGCTCCTCCTCCTTGTCCGGCAGCCCCATGGAAAGGCGCATAAAAAAACGGTCCATCTGCGCTTCCGGAAGCGGAAATGTGCCTGTGGTCTCCACCGGATTCTGAGTGGCAATGACAAAAAAAGGCTCCTGAAGTGTCCTGGTTTCCCCGTCAATGGTAATCTGGTGCTCCTCCATACACTCCAGAAGGCTTGACTGAGTCCTCGGCGTGGCACGGTTGATCTCATCAGCCAGCAGAATGTTGCAGAAAGCAGGTCCTTCTTTGAATAGAAACTCCCCTGCCTTCTGGTTATAATAGTTTAGCCCCGTCACATCAGAGGGCAGCAGATCCGGCGTAAACTGAATGCGGGAGAATTTCCCGTCCATGGAGCGGGCCAGGGATTTCGCCATCATCGTCTTGCCTGTTCCGGGCACGTCCTCCAAAAGGACATGGCCTCCGGCAGTCAGGGCAGTGAGAAGAAGCTCCAGCACCTTTTCTTTTCCCACAATCACCTTCCCCACATTTTCACGTATTTTTACCATACCGTTTTTCTCTTCCATTTCACACCTCTTTCGGCAGACATTCCAGCACCACCAGTTCTCTCGGATTGTTGATCCGAAGAGGCAGTGTGTGCTCACCCAGTCCCGCACCTGTAATCATGATCTGTTCCTTTCCTGTTACTCTTTGTCTTCTTCCCGCCCTTTTTGCAGGCGTATTGTCTTTCTTTCTGTATTCCCCGTAAGCATAGCGGGGAAACAGACGAAAATCAGGGCTGATAACACTGCCTAAAAACGGAAGCCGCATGATTCCCCCGTGGTAATGCCCGGACAGAATCAAATCCGCCCCCCATGCAAAATAGTCATCCCCAAACCTGGGTGTATGGGCAAGCAGGATCTCATATACATCTTTGTCGGGCCTTCCGATCAGCCCTTCCAGTTCTTTTCTTCCCGGTCCCTTCTGAGGCCCTCTGTTATAATATTCAATAGGCAGATCCAGCCCGGTCACCGCCACGGTTTCCCCCTTTATCTGCCAAACGACACGCTCATTTTCCAGATAGGAGACACCCATCTGTTTCATTTTCTTCTCAAACGCAGAGAATCGGCCCCCGTATTCCTCTGTGAATAATTTCATCCGCTGCTCGTGATTGCCCGGCCCGTATAATACGGGTGCCAGTTTAACGGCCTCGCTTAAAAATGCCGCAGCCGGTTTCAGGGACGCGTCTTCTTTTCCCAGCACCAGGTCTCCGGCTATCAATATGGCATCCGGGTTAAGAGCCCTGATCTTTTCAAAAACCGGCTCATTTCTTTCCCCGAACATCACATTGTGGAGGTCACTAATCATCACGAATCTCAGCGGATGTCTTTTTATCTTATCTGTTGTTATCCTGTAAGTAGTCGTCACAAATTTCTTCACAAATATTCCCTGCTCTTCTCTCTTTTCTCTCTATTTTACCCCATAAAGAGAAAAAAGAAAAGTAAGACTATCTGCTTTTTTTGAAACTGCTGCCGAAAACCTTTTCCTGCTGCTTCATAACCAGACGGTACATGAAAAGCAGCAGCACACCTGCAAATACCCAGGCAACCGGACTTGCCAGGCAGGCAAGCAGGTAGCTCCTGTTCAGCCCTGCCGCCAGAGCCACGATACCGCGGCCAAAAAGCTCCGCCACGCCTGCCATCATGGGCAGTATACCATATCCCATGCCCTGAATGCCGTTTCGGTATACATTTACAATATTCAGGGCAATGAAAAACAGGGAGGCGCATTTCAGGTAGATATCCACCTGCCCCATCAGTGTCTGCACATCGCTTGACACAAAGAGATAGGTCAGGTACTTTCCAAAGAAAGCGGTCAGAAGTCCAAACACCAGGGAGTAAACCACACCCATCCAGGTAGATGCCCGGAAGCCCATACGGATCCTGTCAATTCTGCCTGCACCCATGTTCTGGGCACAGTAGGTTGCCATGGTGGTTCCCAAAGCCACATAAGCCTGTGTGGCAATCTGCTCCACCTTGCTGGCCGCTGTAAAGGCAGCTACAGCCATGGAGCCCAGCATATTCAGCGCGGACTGCACCATCATAGTACCAATGGCGGTGATGGAAAACTGGAGCGCCATGGGAATGCCGATTCCCACCTGCATCTTCACAATATGGGCTGACAGACGAAAATCCTCCTTCTGAAGCCGCAGTTCCGGCATTTTCTTCGCTATATACACCAAGCAGAGAACACCGGAAACACCCTGGGAGATCACAGTGGCATAGGCCGCACCCGCTGCTCCCCAATGAAATACAATGATAAACAGCAGGTCCAGCACCACATTCAGCAGTGCCGACAAGATCAGAAAATACAGCGGCACCTGGCTGTTTCCCAGCGCCCTCAAGACACTTGCCAGCAGATTATACAGCACCGTGGCAAATATACCGCCGCAGATGATCATAATATACCGGTACGCATCACCGAAAATATCCTCCGGAGTATGCATAAATTCCAGCAGCCCATGCATTCCCAGCATACTCACCAGAGTCATGACAATAGTAACGATCAGGGACAGCACGGCTGCCGACCCCACGGTCCGTCTCATATTCTTCATATCCCCCGCACCGTATCTCTGGGCAGTCAGTACCGTAAATCCCGCGGTCAGTCCCAGCATAAAGCCTATGATCAAAAAGTTAATGGTACCCACACTACCCACTGCTGCCAGTGCTTTTGTACCCACGAATTTTCCTACGATGATGGTGTCCACCATACTGTAAAACTGCTGAAAAATATTTCCGATAAATACCGGAATTGTAAATCCTACAATCGCTTTTGCCGGGCTGCCGGCCGTCATATCTTTCTGCATGCCTCTCCTCATTCTCTCTGTAAACAATGTGTCCGCCGGCAGGCAAAAAGGCGCAGGTTCTGCCTTCTTCCTGCCATCAAGTCATTTTTTCACGAAAAAGGAAGGTGCCAGCGGGCACCCTCCGTCTTTTTGTTACCGGGCTATTATAATGCAAACATTTCTATCCTGCAATACCCTAATTTTATTTTTTCAGAAAAATGTTTTGAATACTTTTTTCACATAGTCCATGTAGCCGGCCTTCTCTACTTTTTCACTAAAAAGCAGATTCACACTGCCTATTTTCTTCCCGTTCAGATAATAATCCGCGGTCCCGGCTTTACTGCCTTTCTTCACCGGGGCATCTGTGCTCTTCTTCAGGTTAATTTTCTTCTGCACATTATCAAGAGCCTCCCCTTTTGTATCCAGATAACGGAAATCCCCTTCATAGGATACAGACGCCTTATCCTGAATGGCTCCCTTCACCGGAACCTTCGGCAGGCTGTCTTTGTTTTCATCCACATAAAGGTTACAGGCGCCAAAACCCAGATTCAGCATCGCCGCAGCATCTTTAAACCGTACTTTATAGTCAGGTGCTGTCATCACCACGCTTATCAGAGTGATCCCGTTTCTCTTTGCCACCTCGGAGACGCAGTATTTTGCCAGGCTGGTACTCCCTGTCTTTAAGCCCACACAGCCGTCATAGCTTCGCAGCAGCTTGTTTGTATTGGTAAGGCCGAACTCACTGCTCCCCTTTGCCGTGTTATGGGTGATATTTTCCATCCAGATAGAGGAAAAATCCAGAACCTTGGGATATTTTGTCACCAGCTCCCTGGACATAAGGGCTACGTCATATGCGGTGGTATAATGGTTGGTGGACTCCGTCAGTCCGCAGCAGTCCTCAAAATGAGTTCCTGTCATGTTAAGTCCTGCTGCCCTCTCATTCATACGTTTGACAAACTCCGCTTCGCTTCCGGCTATATGTTCCGCCATGGCGACGCTGGCATCATTTCCGGAGGCAATGACAATACACTTGATCATGGTCTCCACTGTCTGCTTCTCGCCCTCCTCCAGATAGACCTGGGAACCGCCCATGGACTTAGCGTAGGCACTTGTAGTCACTTCATCCTCCATATGTAGGGTGCCCTTGGCAATCTCGTCAAATATCAGCACCAGGGTCATGATTTTCGTAATACTTGCCGGGTAGACCTTGGTGTCTTTGTCCTTCTCGTAGATTATGGTCCCTGTGGAAGCCTCCATCAGAACCCCATGAGGTGCGGTGATCAAATCCTCCCCCTCCGCGTGCACCGTAACCGGCAGGGCTATATTGACAATAAGGGAAAATAAGACCAGAAAAACAGATGCTTTCCGAAACATACCGCTCTCCCGTAGAAATGCTCTTATAGAATTGTATTACACCGGGATAAAAAATAGAATACGGAAAGCCTCTTTCTCATTATCGCTGCTATCTTCAGGGTCGAGTAGATGAAGTTACTCATTGTAATCAAGCATGTAATCTGATACAATAATCAAGATTGTTGGATTTGGCAGGGATATTATACTCCTCAACAAATGATGGAAGAACAGGACGGATTATATGTATAATATAAAACTCTTTAAGGGATATGAAGGAAAAGACTTTATCGGTATGTCTCCTGAAGAAGTAGTCAAGAATATGCCTAACTTTGAGGAAACTTATTTTCTTGGAGAAAATGATGAAATCAGGCGGGACATGTCACGGGACTTTATCGCATATTACGATGAGGATAATAAATCTTGTATAGCAATACAGTTTGTAAACACTGAAATAGATGTTTGCTTAAACGACATGCAGCTTATGGGAATACCAGAAAAAAATCTCATTAGTGAATTGAAAAAGCTATTTCCTTCTGAAGAAATAATCACTGATGGCGAAAATTATGTGCTTGTCGAAAAATCGTTAAGCATTTTTGTAACTGAAGCAGCAGTCGGCGGAGTTTTGGTAGGTCAGAAGGATTATTTTGATTTTATAAAAGAAGAATTGGTCGAACCTGGGCCATCCAGATTGCAACCCATATCGAGCAGTTCGCAAAAAAATAAATTGAAATAACGTGAAAGGAAGTGTAAGGGGCAAAGTTGCTCTTATTAACAGTTGGATTTACTATGACATGCCTCCCTGAACGATGAAAATTCAGAGAATTTTACGGTGAAAATCCATCTTATGCATTTAATTAGCATATATTTTTATGTGGATTCCATCGGAAAGCATTGGGATTTTTTTAATCAACCAAAATATTTTCGCAACTGCTCGATGTGGGTTGCAATATGTGATCTGAATTTTTATAATGGCATAAATATCCCCCTTTGGGCAATCAAATGTAACGCTTCTTACCAAAAGGGGATATTTTTTAGAAATAAATCATCTTATATTATCTGTGTGTTCTTTAAAACATATAAATTATTACAATCTATATTTGTATTTTGACTTATTCCTCCTGAAAAGGACTGTTACAAAAATTATAAGTATAATAACCACTGCTGCTATTATCATATAAAGTCCAATCGACTGTGGCTTTTTCCCAATATCTATTACTGCTGCCCCACCGCCTTGTCCAATCGCATCTGGAACATTTGCTGCCGCTTGCATTACACTTTTAAAATCATATGCCTGAAATCCATCTGGATCTGAAGGCTCAAGTTCTTCATCTGCATACATATTACTCCGCGTTTTACTGCTGTCAGTTATCATTGCAGCAGCCGATGTACGCGCTGGAATAACATACAAAATTTTCTCATTATCAAGAGCTATGAATAACGGCTGCCTAATAGGAGCCACACCTCCAACTAAAAGAAATTTATATTCATCCATTCCAATTTCATTTTTTTCTAAAGATGCATTTAGTTGTTCTTCTAATGTTAAATTCCCCGGCTCATATACATATACCCCCTCTACTCCCCATGGCCCAGTTTGATGCCCATTTTCATCTCGCTCCCTTGTAACACAAGCTTCATATAAAATATCATCAGCACGAATAGAAACAATCCACATATATGGGCTTTGGCTTAAAGCATTCATCACTTCATCATAATCAATAATCTTATCCTCAATTAAAGGTGTATCTAAGTATTCCTTAACCGCATTATCAATATCAACATCATCAATTGTAATTTGTCGTCCTCCTGATGATGTCGTTGGGCCATTATTTACAAATTGAACAATTTGACTTTCAAGATTATATATTGAATCATAATCCTCTGAATCCTTAAGTTTTTCTATTGGACCCGCCATGACATCTTGAACTATAAATAGCATTGAAATCAATAACCCCAGTACAATAATTCTACTCTTCCTTTTCATTGTTACTCCTCCTAATCAATAGTAATGGAATTTTGATAGTATCCTGTTCCAGATTGATAAGAAACCGCACCGCTCATTTTATAACCATCATACCAAAGATCTGTCTTAGTACATCCTTTTGCTGGGTCTAGAATGTTAACTTTAGCCGTATTTTTATTTAAACCACGAACTACTAAATAGTGCCCATTAAGTTGGCTTGATGTATTGTTCCAATTGACATAGATTACATACGGATCGTTTTGATCATTAATTTCTTTGTCTATTTGCGATATTCCAAGTTGTCTTTGAACCGTAGCTGATTTATTTGTAATGTATTCAATTGATTTTTTTACACCTGTATGGGTCCCACCCCAGTTAACGTTTAGTATATATATGTGTTGGACAATTTGTGTTTGAGTTATACTTGAACTAGGATTTTTATATTTACCTACCATTTGAGCAGAAGCTGCCCAACACCAATTACCCTTTTCTTGTTGCTTCCTACTTACAGATAAAACTGTAGTTACAACTGAACCTGAAGAATTAAATGTGTATTTTGCTTTTCCTATTGTTCTTGTACAATTACTTATCATTGCTCCAGAAGTTTCTAAATAATACCATTTTCCACTATTTTTTAACCACCCAGTTAACATCGAACCACTATCTGGTGAAGTTTCTTTTAAATAATACCACTCCCCTCCTATTTGTTGCCACCCTGTAAGCATAGAACCACTATCAGGCGAAGTTGTCTTCAAATAATACCACTTTCCACCAATTTGTTGCCAACCTGTTAGCATAAGTCCCATATCCGGCGAACTTGCTTTCAGATAATACCATTTTCCTCCCAGTTGTTGCCAACCCGTAAGCATAGAACCACTATCCGGTGAATTAACTTTGAGATAGTACCATTTTCCTCCTAAATCTATCCAACCAGTCTTCATCCAACCAGATCCATCAAAATAATACCATTTGCCACTGATATATTCCCAACCATTTTTTGTATATGTACCATCGTTATGTTTGTACCACCAGCGACCATCTGCTGCCTGTATCCATTTTCCTGGTACCGTTGTCGCTCTCAGGTACTCGGCCATTTCATAAGGCTCCTCTTCGCCATCAATACCAATGCACGTATCCTTATCATCTACGTCGTCAGTTTCCGTCTCCAGAAGATAATCATCAATTTTTTCATTCTTATCAGGCTCTTCATTTTTGCCCGGTTCTTCTGGCTTGATTACTGGTTCTTCTGGCTTATCAGGCTTATTTTCATCAGGAGAAATATCAGGAGTCTCTACCTCATTTGGTACGGACGGTTCCTGTATATCTGGATTATTTTCTGTTTGATTTTCACCATTGTCAACTGTTGTTTCATCTTCTTTTTTTTCTTGTTGTGTGGGCGATGTTACCTGAGATTCTGATGCATGTACCATCGTTCCCCCAAACATTGTGGCAAACATGCATGTTGATACACATAGGGCTACAAATCTTTTTCTCATAGAACTTACCTCTTTCTTACTTTTATATGGTAGCGCAACAAATTATAAATACAATTATACTAGTTGATCCATATTTGTGCAACAAAAGACGTTCGACACGATTCGACCTATATAAAAAGGGACTGTTTTTGACTATAATGACTTAGTTGTCAAGACAAAATTTCTAACATTTTTTAATGAACCGATACAGATGGTCGGATGATGGTGGGGATGAGGATCTGGTTAGTGGTTCTATAAGCTACAGTTATTGTATCATGCTATCCTGTCATCTTGTAGGTGGTGGATGGCTTTCAGGCAACTCCTCAGTGTGAAGACAAGGATGCGGATGTCACCCTGGAGGTCGCCAAGTGTGTCAGCCAGGGTATCCTGGAGGTCGGACAGGGTGCTTTCCATATTCTCAAAGGACTCAATGGCTGATTCATAACCTTCTGTCAGTTCATTTTGAATGTTGTTGTCATGGTTCATTTGATAGGCACAAAGAATCAGGGGCAGCAGGACAGGTGTACCCCGGGGTGTTTACATTATCTTTAAAGGCGGCGCTGTCCCAGAACCTCCTAGGTGATGTATCCACAGATCAGGACAATTTTTCAAATCACCGAACCAGAAACTCTATGCGATTTTACTCCTTCATATTATTACAATTCTCATTCCATAATTCTGTAAATTCATGCTCATACATTTTAAATAATGGTGTGTCTTTTCCATTAATTTTGAGTAATGGATCATCTTGTGAATTATATGTATACATATATGGCGTTACCATCATTTTATTATCGGCTCTATCAATATAGCTCAGTATCATTCCTTTAGTAACCTTTACATACTGCAATTTTCCTTTATAGTTATTCTTTTTCGCCTTTTTTTGCAATGAAATATATAGTTGTTCATTCGTTCTTATGTCACTTCTTACACTATCATAGTTATGAGCCAATATAATAAGACCTAAACAATATCCCATTATATCTACATTTCGTTTGGCACTTTTAAGAAAATTAATTTGTTCTTCCTGTAGCACTCTTCCGGTCGTAGAGTAAAAATCAACCACCCCAGCTTCTCTACTATGCTTAATCAGTGGATTAAAATCCACCAATGCATTGATCATTTTTTCAGTTGGCTCTCCGCCAAGCACTCCCCATATAAAATTTACTACCACTAATGTTAAAAGAATAAATGAAACATTTAACCTGAATGATAATTCATTCCTTAGCGGTTAAAACCGCATAGTTACTTGTATTTTTGACATTTTACGCTTTCATCTAATGGGTGAAAAAATTTCATAGAAAAAGAACTTCAAGTTTGTTAAAATTTAGGTGCCTAAGCCAAATAAAAACAAAGGAGAAGTTCTTAATGACTATTTTAAACAACACTGCATTAGAAAGCAATACGTATCTGAAAATAAATTTTGACGGAGGTGATTTATCCTCCGATGCAGGTTTACTTCTGATTAAAGAATTTGTCTGCAAACTTGGTTTCGTAAAACTGTTAAAATCAGAATTCAAAACCACGGATGGTGCATCTGTCCGCTTCCACAAGGATGATGAAAATTTCTGGCAGGTAATCTACCAAATCCTTGGAACTTACTTTGAAGATGACTGTGCCGATGAACTAACCAATGATCCGGTGCTAACAGCAATTCTGTCAAAAGATGCACTTGCTTCACAACCGACTCTTTCAAGGCTTTTCAATCGCATGGATGAGAATACCCTAAATCAGTTTTACAACTTGATGCATCGTTTCTGAAAAGTAGTTTATTCTATAAAGAGACCGGAAATGCTTCTTCTGGATTTGGATTCCACGCTTTTGAATACTTATGGTCATCAGGAGGGTGAAGGGTTTAACTTTCATTATCAAAACCATGGTTATCACCCGCTGGTCTGCTATGATGGAATCACTGGTGATCTTTTAAAAATCGAACTCCGAAACGGAACCGATTAATCCTCTGCCGGAGTAATGGATTTTCCTCACCCGTTGTTGGATGAATTCGGTACTGATTATCCGGATATTCCGCTCCTTCTAAGGGGTGACAGCGGATTTACTAAACCGGAGCTTTATCATCAGTGTGAAGCCAATGGTGTATCTTATGCCATTCGATTAAAAGAAAATGGTAAACTGCGTGAGCTTGCTTCTGATATTGATGAGGAGCTCACGGAACAAACAAGAGATGACATGGTTTCCTATGCAGTCTGCTATGGTGAATTTTTATATCAGGCAAACTCATGGGAATATCCGCGCCGTGTTGTGTGCAAGGTTGAAAAGCCAATGGAACAGCTCGTCCACATGCACACATTCATTGTGACCAATATGGATTCTGAACCAGAAAAAGTAATCAGGTTCTACTGTAAACGTGGAAGCATGGAAAACTTTATCAAAGAAAGTAAAAACGGATTTGATTTTGCTGCTGTGAGCAGTTCTTCAAAGCTTGTGAATGCGAACCGACTCCAAATCCATGCATTTGCATACAACATATTTAATTGGTTTAAACGACTGGCACTTTCTGCATCGATGAGAAAACAGCAGATTGATACCATCCGTTTGAAACTGCTGAAAATAGCCGCCAAGGTGGTGCATTCAGCAAGATATATAACATTCAAGCTTTGTAGCAACTGCCCCTACAAAAATGAATTCTTTGAAACATTGGAAAACATCCGGAGTCTGCAGCTAAAGCTGGAATAGCAGTAACCATGAACCTTGACAGCAAACCATGTGATTTGAATTAATATAGGGGTAGTCTGCCCTTTTTTAGATGAAATTCCATGCACATATCATGCTAATTGGTTCAAAAATTTAAAATACGAATTATAGGATGAGGATTATGACCTCATGAATAATTCAGGCTCAATATTTATACTAGAATCAATAATAACATTCAAACATGCAAGCGAAAGGTATGGATTATAATGGCTCAAAAGTTAAAACAAAGCGATGATATCTCTATAGGTGATAACCTTAGAAAATTAAGAAATGAAGCAAATATGACACAGGAACAAATTGTCTCACAGCTTCAGCTACGAAATTTTTCTATTTCCCGGAGCGTCTACTCTCAAATGGAATCCGGTACATACAATATCAGGATCAGTGAATTGATTGCTTTAGCTGAAATACTGCACACCGATTACAACACCATATTTAAGCGGCTTGATTACAATAAGTAGCCCACTGGATGTTTATAAAATCATTCTCAACTAAAAATGTAAAAAATAAGGCATACCAAGTATTTTGTCAATACCTGATATGCCTTTTATAGTGTCTTGATCCTCTTTAAACGGCTCTTATAGCCACAATATCACTATGTATGCAAATCTCGAATGCTCAAACAAATCCGCCACAACGCCCAATAAGAGCCTTGTAATCAACTTGTCTCCATCAGAACCCCATGAGGTGCGGTGATCAAATCCTCCCCCTCCGCGTGCACCGTAACCGGCAGGGCTATATTGACAATAAGGAAAAATAAGACCAGAAAAACAGATGCTTTCCGAAACATACCGCTCTCCCGTAGAAATGCTCTTATAGAATTGTATTACACCGGGATAAAAAATAGAATACGGAAAGCCTCTTTCTCATTATCGCTGCTATCTTCAGGAAATCCATGTAAAATTCAGCTTGTATGTCCCTGCTCCCTCCTTAAAAGAAGCTTTACAGTCATCATATCCATTTGCCCCAAGACCGGAACTCCATTTTTTAGCTGAAAAAGTAAAACTATTTTTTCTGTTTCTTACTGTCCTTATTTTAATCAATATTCCCTCTGGAAAATATGAACCATCTTCACTTAACAGCCCTTGTTCCATCAAATCCTCCTCCGCTACAAGAATCACATTCGGATTCGGACACTTCACAGTTCCCGGGCTGCCGATACTGTCTTTTTGCCAGGTCTCAAGAAGTGGCTCAAGCAAATACCGGATTGCCTCTTTTTCACTGTCAGAAAGATTTCTCACCTGAGTCAAGTCCAGGGCCATAACCCGCATTCCATCGTTTAGGGCGGAATCTCTGCCATAAATCTCCTCTATTATATCCAGATACAAACCTATGTAATCATTCCCCTGTTCCAGAACATGAATTTCCTGCGCACCACTGATCAGCAAGGGATAACGCTCCATAACCGTACTGCCTTCCTGAATTGACAATCGAATATACATTCCGGGTTTCAGTGTATCTGCTTTTATTTCTTGTTTATTTTGACTATATATTTTGACATTTTTTATTTCTGCTTCCATGAGTCCTTCGTTCACATCTCCCTCGTGCAATAAAAGAATCGAAGTATCACGGACTTCTATAATCTTTCCGGTAATTGTATTCTCATCCTCTTCCTCTCCTTGGTAATACCCATTCCGTTTTTGTTCGCTGGCAGATAAAAATAATATGCATAATAGCAGCAGACTCCCCAATATAACAAATATTTTTCCTGTTTTCCTTACTCTCATTTAACAATTCCCCCTTTTTCAACAGTAAAATGCTCTATGCTAATATAACTGTGTCAATCAAAGACCGAAATGTTGCATCATCTTCTCTTCTCGTTTTATTTATATAAGGCGGCTTATAAAAAGCGCCTTAAAATGCAAAGTCAAATTTTCAATCCCATGCACTTTTTATTTGATGGAGATGAGATAGATGATATATTATTTTCTAAAGTAGACATGCATAGAGCCACATGATACAATAACAAATAAAAAGCCTGGAGAAGGACATGTAATTATTATTTTCTAAAACAGCAGAGAGGAATCCTATGATTTATGAACTAAAAAAAGAGCGATTTGGCAGTATAAAAGATATAGTCCACAAACAATGGGACAATATCGAAATAATGGCTGTATTAAGCGGTATAAATACGGGATGGGTGTTTGTAGATTCATTGGAAACCCCCGCCACTGCACTTTTATGGTCTAAAGGAATTGAAGGGTTTTATTTTATTGGCAATCCAGATAATCATACATTCAATGCCGAAATAATAGAATTTATTATTAATCACCTGAGATTCCGTATAATACAAAGCGGACTGAATCATTTTGAATTTAGCGGCGATTGTATTATGTGGGATTCCGTGCTGGAAAAAATCTTTAATTTCAAAGAACTAATCAAATCCAGACAATGCGTCTATCAGTTAGATTTTGACAAATGGAAATACCATAAAACAAACGGGCTGTGTAAAGATACTGATATACGAAAAATAGATTTGAATTTAATACAATCAGCAGAGATACTTAATCCGGAATTTGTTGAATCAGAGATTTTGCGCTGGTGGGATTCATTAGATTATTTTTTTGAACAGGCTTTTGGATTTTGTGTTATAGAAAATAAAGAGATTGTAAGTTATTGTATCACCAATTTTGTATATCAGAATACTTATACCATAGGAATTGAAACCTTAGAACATCACAGAAGAAGAGGGTTTTCACAAATGGCTACAGAATCATTTGTTTCTAAATTATTAGAAGATGGCTGCGAGCCTTATTGGGATTGTATGTTTACTAATACCGCTTCAAGGTCACTGGCAGAAAAACTGGGATTTTATCTGGACCATACATATTCATTATACAGACTCCCCTTATGATCCTAGAGAAGGCAATCTGGAATCCTTTTCCTGATAAAATCTAACCGAAAATCTGCCCGTGCTGATATATACCTTACTATATATACTATCAGGAAATAGTGAAACAATGTTTACATAGACTTCATACTAATACATATGGTATAATACATACACTATAAAGCAGGGAGGTTAATACAATGACCGTTGATGAAAAGCTTGACTTGTTGCTGCAAAAAGTAACCGCTGCAGACTCACATCTTGAGAGAATTGAAGAGAAGATGTCCAGCATGGATGATCAGGTAACAGACATAAGACTCCATCTTGAAAATGTAAGTGACAAAAACATATCCCTTCTCGCAGAAAATTACAGTAATCTTGTCAAAAAACTCAATGCTAACAACAGTATTACTGACCAGCAAATAGCCTATCAAATTAAAGTCAATTATCTGATGGAAGACGTTGAAAAGCTCAAAAAAGAAATTGCCGAACTGAAAAACAAAATAGCATAATGTCCATATAAGTGTGAAGCCCGCTGAATTATCATGGCTTTGCACTTTTTTTATTTACGTGGAATCCTCCCTCCGTTTCCCACGAGGCACTGTGATCAAATCTCTGCCATAAATCTTCTCCCGCAAGACCAACTAAAAAGGACGCCCTCAGGCGTCCCTCAACATTAAAATCTACCGTAAATCAGGGCGCGTATCCCTTCTCTCACCTCACCCAAGGAGGCAGGCAGACTGTCTTTTTTCTTTTCGTATAAGGTATGTAAAAAATCTGCTGTAAACAATGCGATCATCAGCGATCCGGCCCGGTATCCCACGGTAAACGGATAACTGTCCACAAAACGCTCCACGCCTTCATGGAGAAACAGAAACAGGCCCAATGTATAGAACCCCCAGGCAATGGTACTTTCCAGACAGAGGATACCTTTGTAATTAAAAGGTTTCTCCGAATAATCCCACCATACTTCACCGAACAATGCCAGCATAACCCTGGCTGTCACATACTCAAGCAGTGTGGGAAACACACAGCCCAGCACATATAACAGCAGAAGGTTGCCGCAGAACGGCCTCAGCAGAAAAAACACAGACAACGCTCCCACTCCGTAAATAGGGCAGAATGGCCCTCTCACAAATCCCCTGTTGGTAAGCCGCCTGTTACAGATTGACATGTATATAGATTCCACCACCCATCCCAGGATACTGTAAACCAAAAACCACTGGGTGACATGGTAGAGATCTATACCAAACATACTCTTTGTCCAAATCATACTTAATCTCCCCTTATATCATTGGCGCATCTCGTAACATGTGTCTTCATAGTAAGTTTTATGTGCCCATTCTATCATGGGAGCCCCCGGCTTGTAAAGAAAAAATCCTGTACACATAGCCGCTTTTATTATTTTTCCTAAAGCATGGGGGCGAAAAGTCTCAGAATACTCTGCGCCATACGCACAAAGATATTTCTGCTGCGGCAGAATTTCATACAGATTTCCCTGCATTTTGGGAAGGTATCCTCCATGTCCTCCTTCACCTGCATCACAGCCCTGCTTCGGTACATCCAGACTGCACACTCAAAATGCAGATACAGGCTTCTGTAATCCAGGTTGATGGTTCCCACAGAGGCAATTTCATCGTCACAGACAAAGGATTTGGAGTGGATGAATCCCGGCGTGTACTCAAAGATCCTCACCCCTGCCTCCAGAAGCTGCTCATAGTAAGACTGGGTGAGAAGGAATACCATCTTCTTGTCAGGGATTCCCGGCGTCACGATCCGCACGTCCACACCCTTTTTGGAGGCCAGGCACAGGGCTGTCATCATCTCATTGTCTATGATCAGATATGGTGTGCAGATGTACACATACCGCTTCGCCTGGTTGATGATATTCAGATAGACATTCTCCCCCACGATCTCATTGTCCAGGGGACTGTCCCCATAGGGCTGTACAAACCCGTCATTTTCAAACTCTTCCGGGTGATAGATATAAGGGCCGTACGCCGGCAGATGGCTTCTGGTGTGGGTGATCACTGCCCACATCTGCAGAAACATCACCGTCAGGTTCCATACACCCTCACCGTGCAGCATGACACCGGTATCCTTCCAATGCCCAAACCGCACATCCTCATTGATATATTCATCGGCAAGATTAATGCCGCCCGTGAACCCTGTATGCCCGTCGATTACCAGAATTTTTCTATGGTCCCGGTTGTTGAGGATAATGTTCAGCACAGGCCGCACCGGATTGAACGCCGCACACTTGATGCCTTTTTTCTGCAGTTCTTTATAATATCTGTGGGGCAGGGTGGTCACACATCCCATATCATCGTAAATCAGGCGTACATCCACGCCCTCCTTTACCTTTTCCTCCAGCACCTGAAGGATTTCTCTCCACATTCTTCCGTCATGTATAATAAAATATTCCAGGAAAATAAAATGCTCCGCTTTCTTAATCTCCTCCAGCATATCCACGAACATGGTATCCCCTACCGGATAATACTTTGTGGTGGTATTCTTATGGAGGGGAAAACCGGCGTAATCCCGGATGTAGGCAGACTGGATGGATACTCCCCGGTCCATATCCTGAAGTTCTGTTCTTGTCCTGGGATCTTCCTTGAAATAATTGCCGATTTCATTGAGGACTGCCTCGGATTCCCTTGTCATCTTCTTAGCCACACGGGATTCGCCGAACAGCAGGTACACAATTGCGCCGAAAACGGGAATGACAAGAATCAGAATCGTCCAGGCGAGCTTGTAAGAGGGATTGATTTTCTTATTGACCAGCCATAATACCAGAAACAGACTTAAAATATCCATGATCCATCCCACAGTGGTGGAAATATTTCTCATACCCCAGGCCAGCGCCACCAGCCACACAAGCTGCAGCAGTACAGCCAGCACAAATACAAAGATCCGGCTGGACACCAGATCGATAATCTTTTTCATCTTCTCACCATCCTCTCTTTTGGCTCCGGAGTCGTAAAAAAGCCCCTGGTATTGTCCAGAGGCTTTTACTGCACATTAATTATATTTACGTTTTCTAGCTGCTTCAGATTTTTTCTTACGACGAACGCTTGGTTTCTCGTAATGCTCTCTTTTACGGATTTCCTGCTGAATGCCTGCTTTTGCACAGCTACGCTTGAAACGACGTAAAGCGCTATCCAAAGTTTCGTTTTCTTTTACGATTACATTTGACATAGTCTCACACCTAACCTCCCTCCAGTTGTAGATTGTGCATAATACAACTGTCTGGGTATTTTTACTGCACATCAAATATTATATCAGATTTTTGCCGTACGTCAACTATTTTGACTTATTTTCTTTAAAATATTTTATTTAAATTTTATTTTAACTGACCTTCCAGCAATTCTGCCGCTTTTTCCAGGGCTTCGGGCACTTTTTCCGGGTTCTTTCCACCGGCCTGAGCCATGTTCGGACGTCCGCCGCCGCCTCCGCCTACTACTGCAGCCATGCCTTTTACAAGATTCCCTGCATGGGCACCGGCTTTCATGGCACTGTCAGTCACCATGGCCAGCAGGTTTACTTTACCGCCGTTAACGCTGGCGAGAACTACCACACCTTCACCCAGCTTTTCTTTTAACTGGTCGCCCAGGTCGCGCAGTCCGTTCATATCCACATCTGCTACAGATACAGCCAGCAGCTTAGTGCCTTTCACCTCTTTTACCTGGTTCATCACATCGCCCACTGCCTCTTGTGCCAGTTTGGCTTTCAGGGACTCATTTTCTCCGTGAAGCTCTTTTACCTCTGCCTGCAGATGAACGATCTTGTCCGCTGCTTCTGCCGGGGTAGTTTTTAAAAGTGCTGCAATATGGGCCAGTTTCTGCTCCATCTCTTTGTAGTATTTGAACACGCCGTCACCGGTCAGTGCCTCGATCCGGCGTACACCGGCTGCAATGCCTGCTTCGGATACGATTTTAAAGGTTGTGATCACTCCTGTATTGGATACATGCGTACCGCCGCACAGCTCCTTGGAAAAGTCTCCCATGGAAACCACACGCACACTGTCCCCGTATTTCTCACCAAAAAGAGCCATGGCTCCTGTCTTCTTGGCATCCTCAATACTCATGATCTCTGTTACCACAGGAAGCGCTGCCTGGATCTCTTCGTTGACCATTGCTTCCACCTGATCCAGCTCCTCCTGAGTCATGGCCTGGAAATGGGCAAAGTCAAAGCGGAGCCTGTCCGGAGTTACCAGGGAACCCTTCTGCTCTACATGGGAACCCAGAACGGTCTTCAGGGCTTTCTGCAGAAGATGGGTAGCGCTGTGGTTCTTACAGGTGTCTGCCCTGTCCTTTGCGCTGACTTTCAGTGTTACCACATCGCCTGTCTTTAACATGCCTTTTGTCAGTCTGCCCACATGGCCCACTTTGCCGCCGCGCAGCTTAATGGTGTCCTCCACAACGAACTGGGCATCCCCCAGCTCGATCACGCCTTTGTCGCCTTCCTGTCCGCCCATGGTAGCATAGAACGGAGTTTCCTCCACAAATACGGTTCCCTTCTCATCCTCTGTCAGGGCATCCACGATCTCGTTCTCTGTGGTGAGGACCGTGATTCTGGACGGATGGGACAGATTGTCATATCCCACAAACTCTGTGGTGATTTTCGGGTCTATCTCATCATATACCGTGGCGTCAGCCCCCATATAGTTTGTCACTCCGCGGGCTATCCTGGCCTTTTCTCTCTGCTCTTCCATGGCTGCCTTGAAACCGGCCTCGTCAATGGAGATTCCCTTATCTTCCAGGATTTCCTTGGTCAGATCCAGAGGGAATCCGTAAGTATCATATAACTTAAATGCATTTTCACCGGAAAGCTGGCTGCTTCCGGCAGCCTTCATCTCTGCCTCCATCTCTTCCAGAATATGCAGTCCCTGGTCAATGGTCTTGCTGAACTGTTCCTCTTCCTTTGTCAGTACATTGAAGATAAAGTCTTTCTTCTCTTCCAGTTCCGGATAACCGTCTCTGGAGCCCTCAATGACAGTATTGCTGAGTGCGGCAAGGAAATTTCCTTTTACTCCCAGAAGACGTCCGTGACGGGCAGCGCGGCGGATCAGGCGGCGCAGTACATAGCCTCTGCCTTCATTGGTGGGCATAATACCGTCAGAGATCATAAAGGTAGCGGAACGGATATGGTCTGTGATCAGACGGATAGATACGTCCACATTTTCATCTTTTTTATATTCTGTGTGAGTCAGCTCACAGACTTTGTTTCTGAGGGCACAGATTGTGTCAATATCAAAAATGGAATCCACATCCTGCACAGCTACAGCCAGACGCTCCAGGCCCATGCCTGTGTCGATGTTCTTCTGCTGCAGTTCTTCATAGTGGCCTTCCCCGTCATTTTCAAACTGGGTAAATACATTATTCCACACTTCCATGTAGCGGTCACATTCACAGCCCACAGTACAGCCCGGTTCTCCGCATCCATAGCGCTCACCTCTGTCATAGTAGATCTCAGAGCATGGTCCGCATGGGCCTGCGCCGTGCTCCCAGAAGTTGTCCTCTTTCCCAAAACGGAAAATACGGTCAGCCGGAATTCCAATCTCTTTATTCCAGATATCAAATGCCTCATCATCGTCAAGATAGACAGAAGGATACAGACGGTCCGCGTCAAGTCCTACCACCTCGGTCAGAAATTCCCATGACCAGCGGATTGCCTCTTTCTTAAAATAATCTCCAAAGGAGAAATTGCCCAGCATTTCAAAAAATGTGCCGTGACGGGCTGTCTTACCTACATTTTCAATATCACCGGTACGGATACACTTCTGACAGGTCGTCACCCTTTTTCTGGGCGGCACCTCAGCGCCTGTAAAATATGGTTTCAGCGGCGCCATACCGGAATTGATCAACAATAGACTCTTATCATTATGGGGAACAAGAGAAAAACTCTTCATAGCCAGATGGCCTTTTCCTTCAAAGAACTCCAAAAACATTTTCCGAAGTTCGTTCACTCCGTATTTCTGCACGGTTCATACCTCCTGATGATTGGGCAGCACGCGAATGCTACCGCTATAAATTACTGTTTTTAATAATAGCACAGGAATTGTCAGGTTTCAAGAAAGAAAAGCGGGAATTTTGCGGCCTTCCAGGAAAGGTTCTGCCAAATTAGTGCGGAAATACTGGATAAGGGGACCCACTGTCAGGGCAATGATAACCGTTGCGATCCCGATTTCCCCTCCTGCCAGGATACCGGCGATCAGACAGGTAAGGTCAGCAGCGATTCGGCAGTATTTGAACTTTCCGATCTTTCTGTCATCCATGATCAGGGCAATGGCATCATATGTGGATACTCCCAGATCTGCCGTGTAATACATGGCTCCTGAAAAGGCCAGCAGGAAAAGGGCGCTGACAAGACATACGATCCTGACAATAAGAGATGGTGTCTCATACACGCTTTTCAGCGCTGCAAATACCGCATCTGCCACCACGCCGTATATGAGCAGATTTAATAGTGTGGATACCCCCACCAGGCTTTTTTTCATTTTCCATGCGAAAAGAAGCAGCAGGGCACACGTCACATTTGCCGCCATGGTAAAGCTGGTATGAAAGATTTTTGCCAGCCCTGTCAGCAGTACGCAGTAAGGGTCAACTCCGAAATCCGCATAGCGGAAGATCCCCACGCTGACAGCTGTCAGAATAATGCCGATGAATGCCATTCCGATTCTTTTATTTTTTCTTTCCATTTTCGTTCCTCCTGAAGCTTTATGTAGCTTGTACTTGTTTCCGGACTCTAGTATAATGACAAAAAGCGGTATTTTCTATCAGAATTACGGCAGATTTTATAACAATATCATCATTTTCTATTTTGGAGGCAGTTTTTATGAAATCATCTGTTGTTGCGGTGGACAAAAATTTAAAGGAACAGATATCCCACGGAAATTATGCGTTTCCGGTGGATGTGCACAGTGAAGTTTTCCAGGCAGAGGGAACGGGCGCGCCCTCCTATTTTGTCTGCCACTGGCATCCCGAATCGGAACTGATGATCGTCCTCTCCGGCTCCATGCGTTATCAGGTCAATGAGACAGTCTATGATATTAAGGAGGGCGAGGGACTTTTTATCAACTCCAACTGCCTGCATATGGGTACCGCAGTCAGTGAACAGGCTTCCACCTTATCTGTCATTTTCCATCCCCGTTTTCTGTACGGGTATGAGGACAGCCTGATCCGGGAAAAATACATCTCCCCTATTCTGGACAGCGCCGCCTTCTCCGCTTATCCTCTGAAGTCGGAAAACAGGGATGCGAGCCACATCATACCCGGGCTTCTGCTTCAGTGCATGCATCTGTATGAGGAAAAGAACCTGGCCTGGGAGCTGCATGTAAAGGCCAGTCTTCTCTCCTGCTGGGGTGCTCTTTTTGCCGTATTCACGGAAAAAGGCACTGACCGGAAAACTACTGCCAGGAGCCGGGAGGCTGCAGGTAAGGCAAAATCCATTCTGGAATTCATCCGGAACCACTATACACAGAAAATTTCCCTGGCAGACATTGCAGGCGCCGCAGCCCTGAGCACCGGGGAATGCGGACGTATCTGCAAACGTCTCCTGCATCAGACACCCTTTGAATATCTGAACGCCTACCGCGTGGAACAAAGCATTCCGGATCTTCTGAAAAAAGATCTGTCCATCACGGAAATCGCACTGAAACACGGCTTTTCCGGCTCCAGCTATTATGCGGAAACTTTTAAAAGTGTAAAGGGAATCACTCCTTCCGCGTTCAGGCGCAGTCTGATAAGCGGCAGCTAAAATTGTAAAATGTCACAAAGATTCAATTTTTGTCCTCAAAACATTGTATAAACCTTACAGCCGCAGTATAATTATCTCAAAAAGAATCCGATGACCGCCTATATTTGTATACAAAACAAAATTCCAACTGAAACTGTGAGAAATACTCCTCAATACTATCAGAAACTTATGTACGGAATACATAAAATAAAAATGGACAGGAGGTGCCAAAACGTGTAACCAATGACAAAGTCCGCTTTTTTGGCGGACAGCACGGGAGGAAGGATTATGGAAGATCACAGTAGTAATGAGCGCAAGGAAATCAGTAAATCGTTAAAACGCTTTTTTGGCGTAGGAGATTTTGGTTTCAATCTTATGACGAATATTGAAACCTATTATTTCCAGTTTTTCCTGACAGATATTGCAAAATATACAATACCTGTTGTAACTCTGATAGCCACACTGACAAGTCTTGTGGACGCGGCCTTGTCCTGGGTGTACGGTGTTCTGCTCAATACCATGAAACCTATGAAATGGGGACGTTACCGCTCCTGGCTGGCAGTCATTCCCTGGCTGGTGCCGTTTTTGTATGCATTTCAGTTCATCAAGCTGAATGACGGGGCGGCAGGTATTGTTGTAATCATTGTGGCTACGATCACCAGTCATATTGCCTGGAATATTCCTTTTGTGGCCAATATTTCAATGATCAATATTGCCTCCAAAACACCGGATGACAGGATGGCCCTCTCCTCAACGAGAGCTTTATGGGGCGCACTGGGCATGGTTCTTTATTCTTACGTGGGACCGGGTGCCGTATCCATACTGGCTGCCGTTGTGGGAGCCAAAAATTCATACGGTGCGGCAGCATTCGTGTTCGGTGCTCTGATGGCAGCCGGATACTTTGCACATTTCAAAATGTTTGAAGGATATGAAGAAACCGGCGCAGAGGAGATTGCCAGACTCCAGAGAGAGAAAAAGGCAAAACAGGACCAGCATGCAGAAAAAGGACATGGAATGCTGAAATCCCTCACATCAAATCCCTATCTTCTGGGTCTGATCGTTGCGGATCTGGCAAAATATGTCTACATGTTTGTAGCAAATGGTATTGCCGTTTACTACTTTACCTATGTTGCCGGTAATGCCGGTCTGACCGCCACCTTTATTCTCATTTCCAATCTGCTGGGCGTCGCTGCTTCTTATCTCTCGAAAAAGGCAGCCGGAAAATTTTCGGCCAGAAACACCGTTATCATCGCTTATCTGAGTATGGTCGTGGTGCTGGTACTTGGCTTCCTTTTCTACAACAGTACCTGGGTGGTCCTTATCATGGTGAGCATTGCACAGTTTTTCTGTACCATGACCAACGCCTGCGGACCGGCACTCTACGCAGACTGTGCAATTTACAGCGAGTATAAGACAGGCACAAATGCCACCGGTATGATCATGGGACTGAGTAATATCCCCCTGAAGATCGGTGTAGTGAGCCGTGGAATCCTGATCAATGCATGTCTTGCCATGGCAGGTTTTTCACTTGCAGTGGTACAGTCCAATGAGGTCACGGAAAAGCTGGCAAGGGGAATCAGTATGGGATTTACCGTAATTCCGGCTATTGCAGTAGGAATCGGCGCACTTATTCTGATATTCGGGTATAAGCTGTCAAGCAAGGATATCGAGGGATATTCCGCAGAAATCGAGAAGAGAAAACAAAACAGATAACTACACAGAAAAGGGACTGCTGCACCGACTGAAACCATTCAGCCGGGCAGCAGTCCCTTTTGAAATGAAGCAGTTACACACCGGGGTCCACCAGCAGGTCTTCACCATCCGCCGCACTGGTAGCCAGATAGTCACAGCGTTCATTCATTTCGTGTCCGTCGTGCCCTTTCACCCAGATAAATGTCACTTTATGCGGCTCTTTTGCCTTCAAGAGCCGTTTCCATAGATCCACATTCTTAACCGGTTCATTTTTTCCCCGTTTCCAGCCCTTTTTCAGCCAGCCGTCAATCCAGTGCTGATTAAAGGCATCCACCAGATACTTGGAATCTGAATACAGCTCCACCTCACACGGCTTTGTCAGCGCTTCCATTCCCACAATGGCTGCCATAAGCTCCATGCGGTTGTTGGTGGTGCGCACATATCCCTGAGAAAACTCACGCTCATGCAGCGTTCCTTTTGCGTCCGTATAGTGGAGGACACAGCCGTATCCTCCCGGTCCGTCCGGGTTTCCCCTGGCAGAACCATCTGTATATATTTTAACAAGCATTTTCATTTCCTACCTTTTTCCAGATTCCGGTGGTTTCAAAATCAGCCACCGCAGCTTCCGACTCTTCTACAATTTCTCTGTCGTACCCTACCATGGAGAGCAGGCGGATGGCATTCCTTGTGGTAACCCTGCCCTTTTTCAGCAGATAGTTAAATTCCACGTCATCCTCCCTGAATTCCTCCTCAAAGTGATAGTTGGTATACGCTCCCTCCAGCATATAAGACAGCTCAATATCATGTGTCGCCGCAAAGGGAAGCACATGGGGCTTTTTCAAATGCGCCAGAATATTGGAGGAAGCCGCGATTCTCTCAATGGTATTTGTTCCCCGGAGCACCTCATCAATGATGCACAGAAGGGGGGCTTCCTCCTTGGATTCCTCCAGGATTCTCTTCAGGGACTTGATCTCCACAATGTAGTAGCTCTCCTTGCTCTCCAGGTCATCCCGAAGTGCCATGGAAGTCTGTATCTTAAAAAACGGAGCGGCGTATTCTGTGGCAGTACAGGTATACACGGTCTGCGCGAGAATGGCATTCATCGCCACATTTTTTAAGAAAGTGGATTTTCCGGAGGCATTAGAGCCGGTCACCAGGATGCCGCCGGACGCATCAATACTGTTTGCCACAGGTTCATGAATCAGCGGATGGTACAGATTTTCCACCTTCATCCGCACATCACTTCCCTTTTGATACCTCGTAAAATCCGGCACACAGTAATACGGCATGGCCTCCCGAAAGGATGCAATGGAAATACAGGCGTCCAGAAGTCCGTATATCTCCAGCATCTCCTCCGCTTCCGCTTTATGCTCCTTCATGGCCTTCATCATGGAATTGAACTTGATCAGATCGATATGGGTCATCATTCTGATATAATCCAGAATAAAGGATTCCGGTCCGCTGGCAAATCCATCCCGGTCCAAAACCAGATTTGCCCCGTTTCGGAAGCCGGAAAAACCTTTTTCACAGGCATTCAGACGCTCCGTATACCTGTGAAGTTCCTCTATCTTCAGTTTGTCCAGAGCACCTGCACAGTTTATAAGCTGGAGCATGCACTTAAATCCGGTCAGATATACCTGTATGACCTCCTTGTCTTTCAGATACGTTCCCATATTGATACAGGTCACAAGCAGAAAGGCAAAGACGCCGTACCTTGGAACCGCTATGAACGCAGCAATAGAAAGCACAAAAGCCAGGCACATGAGAATCTGCTTCCACGGTTTTCCCGCGTCATACTCTTTTGTCACATGAATAGCCTGGTAAACAGACGATGAAGGCGGCTTTCTGATGTGTGCCAGGATCTCCTGGACCTTCTGGCGTTCTTTCTCATGTTCCCGAAAAAATGTGTACAGCCGTTCCCTCTCCGCAAGCTTTTCCTCCTGATATTCAGGAGTACGGAGAAGATAGTACAGATAGTCCTCCCCCGGTGAGGATATTGTCTGGTTCATAAGCATAAACACACGGTCCATATCCAGATCATTCCAGGTAATATCGTCAATGACAAACCGCCCGTCCTTCCTCCTGCGAAAATACTCCCCGATCTGTTCCAGCTTATCCCAGGTGTATTCCCGATCCGGAATCTGTCCCCAGCCCTTTTTTATTTTCTGGAGAAATTCCCGCTGTCTTCTCCTGTTTTCCTGAAACATGGTCACAAATACGACTGCCACAAAAATGATGATCAGTCCTGTCCACAAGGTTGTCTCACTCATAGCTGTCCTCCGTTTTCTTTTACCAGTTATGAGCGTATCCGAAAAGCAATCTTATGACACGCTCATGCGCAGAAATAATCTTTTATCAGCTTCAGTGCTGCTTCTATATCCTCATTTGTATGGGCATCTGACAGGAACATGGCCTCAAACTGTGAAGGTGCCAGATGTACGCTGTGGTTCAGCATATATTTAAAATATTTTGCAAAGGCATCTGTATCCGATGTCTTGGCAGAGGCATAGTCTGTCACCTTATTTTCTGTAAAGAAGATACATCCCAGAGATGCCACACTGTTTACCTGATAAGGAATATTGTTCTCAAGGAAAATCCTGCGTATTCCCTCAAACATCATCTCCCCTTTCTGGTACAGCCTTGTATAGATCTCCGGATCTTCATACAGGATCTTAAGCTGCGCAAGGCCTGCTGCCATGGCGATGGGATTGCCGCTTAAGGTTCCTGCCTGGTATACAGGACCTGCCGGGGAAACCTTTTCCATGATTTCCTTTCTTCCGCCGTAAGCGCCCACAGGCATTCCGGCGCCAATGATCTTACCATAGGTGACAAGGTCCGGTGTCACCCCGTAGAATCCCGCAGCCCCGTCAAATTTAAGCCGAAAACCGGTGATCACTTCATCAAAGATCAGCAGTGCCCCATGCGCATCACAAAGGGTCCGAAGCCCCTGAAGGAAACCGTCAGCAGGAGGGACCACGCCCATATTGGCGCCCACTGGCTCCACGATCACAGCAGCCACCTGGTCTTTGCTCTCTGTCAGAAGTTCTTCCACACTTTCAAGATCATTATACACTGCGATCATGGTATCCTGCGTACAGCCCTTGGGCACGCCGGCGCTGTCCGGCACACCGCTGGTCATGACTCCGCTGCCTGCACTCACCAGCATGGCATCCGTGTGGCCGTGATAGCATCCTGCAAATTTGATGATCTTATCTTTCCCCGTAAAGCCTCTGGCCACGCGGATGGCGCTCATGACGGCCTCTGTTCCGGAATTTACCATACGGATCATCTCCACATGGGGAATCCTCTCGCAGATGAATTCAGCCATCTCCACCTCTTTTGCAGTTGCACAGCCAAAGCTCAGACCATTTTCACTGGCTTTGATCACTGCCTCACGAATAGCAGGATGGTTGTGTCCCAGGATCATAGGTCCCCAGGACCCGATATAATCCGTGTAGGAATTGCCGTCCACATCGAATATTTTACTTCCCACTGCACCCTGTATAAAGCGTGGGGTCTCCCCAATGGCACCGTAAGCCCTTACGGGGCTGTTCACCCCTCCGGGAATCCGTTTTACGGCGCGCTCAAATAATTCTTCTGATCTTGTCATTACCCGATTCTCCCTTCGTCCATATATCCGGCCAGCTCTTTTGCAAAATAAGTCAGGTAAATGTCAGCTCCCGCACGGTAGGTGCTCACTGCCATCTCACAGATGATCTTCTCCTCGTCAATGTAGCCAAGCTTTGCCCCTGCCTTCACCATGGCATATTCGCCGCTGACAGAATAGGCGGCCACAGGCAGATGTATACTCTGTTTCACCTCACTGATCACATCCAGGTAGGAAAGCGCCGGTTTCACCATAATGATATCCGCGCCCTCCTGTACATCCAGAAGCGCCTCCTTCAGACCTTCCCTCTTGTTGTGAAAATCCATCTGATAGCTCTTTCTGTCTCCGAAAGAAGGGGCAGAACCTGCTGCTTCCCTGAATGGACCGTAAAAGGCAGAGGCATATTTTACCGCGTAGGACATGATCGGTATGTCCTTGTGCTGATGGGTATCCAGGATCTCACGGATCGCTCTGACTCTGCCGTCCATCATATCTGAGGGTGCTACCATATCGGCTCCTGCCTCCACGTGGGAAAGGGCTGTCTTTGCCAAAAGCTCCAGTGTCGCGTCATTTTCCACATCATGACCGCACAGCACGCCGCAGTGGCCGTGGGATGTGTACTCACACATGCAGACATCTGTGATCAGATACATTTCCGGGAACTGTTTTCTGGCTTCCCGAAGCGCCCTCTGTACAATTCCGTCCTCCGCATACGCCTGGCTTCCCACCTCGTCCTTTTCATCCGGAATCCCGAAGAACATCACTTTATCCACGCCTGCCTTCATAAGTCCTTCCAGGGCATAAGGCAGCCTGTCAATGCTGTATCGGAACTGTCCTTCCATGGAGGGGATTTCCTCCTCCATATTTTCTCCCTCACGGACAAAAATGGGATAGATCAGAGAACTTTTGTCCATCCTGGTCTCACGCACCATTCTGCGCAGGGTATCGTTTTTCCGAAGCCTTCTCGGTCTGACTGTCATTTCCATGTTGCTACACTCCTTTTATCCTCTGTTATCTGCTATTTTTTAAGTCTACAACCAAATCCACCACACTGTCAATGGTGGCCTGTTTCGCCATAAATGTCTTCATACCCAGGGCATCCGCCGCGGCTTTCGTCTGTTTTCCAATGCAGGCAGCCGTTACTTTTGTAAAGTCAAGCCCTTTTACCGCCTCCGCAAATCCTCTTACCGTGGATGCGCTTGTGAAAACCGCACAGTTGATCTCTCCGCTCTCAAAAGCTTTTTTCTCATCGATCACTTCCTGTTTTTCATAGAAAGTGTCATAAGTGGGCACATCACAGATGAAAAGTCCCGGCTTTTTCTCCAGCTCCTGGATGATCTCTTTTCCGCCGATCTTGGCTCTCGGAAGAAGGATCTTCTCATTCCCGCTGCAAACACTGCACAGAGCTTTCCCCAGAGATTCCCCGTCAAACACTTCAGGCATGAGATCCACGAACAGACCTCTCTCTTCCAGTGCCTTTTTCGTGCCCTTTCCGATGGCGGCAATCTTCGCGCGGCCTAGTCTGCGGACATCTGTCCCGGCTTTTTTCATCTCCTCAAAGAACACGTTTACACCGATAGGACTTGTAAATGCCAGCCAGTCATAGGTGTGAAGCTGTCCGAATGCGTTATGAAGCGCGCTCTGGTCTGCAAGGGGAGCTGTGCGGATAGCCGGAAGCTCCAGCACCTCAGCACCCATCAGACGCAGTTTTTGTGACATGGTGGAAATGGTTTCCCTGGGTCTTGTGACCAGCACTTTATACCCTGCAAGAGGCAGCTTTTCATACCATCCGAAGGTATCCGCAAGGGAACACACCTCACCCACTACAATGATCGCCGGTGTCTCGATTCCCCGGCGCTTTACTTCCTCCTCAAGTGTGGCAACTGTGGCCACGATCCGCTTCTGCCCCGCTGTGGTTCCCTTCTGTAAAATGGCAGCCGGCATCTCTTTTTGCATACCCGCCTGCAGCAGAGAGTTACAGATATCCGGAAGCGCGGTGACGCCCATAAGAAATACCAGAGTGCCCTTCGTGCGCACAAGCGCGTCAAAATCTATGTCATAGGCCTCCCCCTGCTTTTTGTGGCCTGTGATAATGTGCAGGGAGGAACAGTAATTCCTGTGTGTCACGGGAATCCCGTTGTACGCGGGGACTGCCAAAGGTGAGGTCACTCCGGGCACCACTTCGTAGGGGATTCCCTCTTTTGTAAGAAGCTCCAGCTCCTCCCCGCCTCTTCCGAAGAGGAACGGGTCCCCGCCCTTTAGACGCACCACCCGGTAACCTTTTTTTGCCTCATCCACAAGAACCTGGTTGATCTGTTCCTGGGGCATAATATGGTGGGAGGCACGTTTTCCCACGTTGATCAGGCGCACGCCGGCCGGAATCCGGGATAATACCCCCTGCCCCACCAGGCTGTCATATACTACCACCTGTGCGTTTTTCAAGGTCTCCATGCCCTTCAGGGTAAAAAGTCCGATGTCGCCCGGGCCGGCGCCCACAAGCCAGACCTTTCCTTTGCAGTATCTATTGTCTGTTTCCTGTTCCCTGGCTGTCATATTCTCTCTTCTGCACTCCTCTCTCAGTTTCTGTGCAAGACGCACGCCCAGCTCCTCTGCTTCTTCTCTTTTCCCTTTCAGACTGCCCTTTTTATAAGCGCCTGTCTCTTCCTCGTAATAGAGTCCGGTAAGCAGGATTTCATCCCGGACCACCACCGCGTGGGCAGCCACCGGCGAGGAACATCCGCCGTCCAAAAACCTTACAAAAGAGCGCTCTGCCAAAGCCGCACAGGTACTGTCCGCGTCCCCGTATCCGTCCAGATAAGAGTAATCCTTCCCTTTTCTGCCCTGCACGGTCAAAATGCCCTGTCCTGCTGCCGGAAGCATCTCCTCCGGCTCAAAATATCTGGAAATCCTGTGGGTAAGCCCCAGCCTTTTAAGGCCCGCCGCTGCCAGCACCAGCGCGCTGTATTCCCCGCTGTCCAGTTTCCGAAGCCGCGTCTGCACATTTCCTCTGACACTCCTGCACTCCATATCCGGGAATAATTCCCGAAGCTGCAGGGTACGCCTGAGACTGGAACAGCCGATGGGCTTTGTCCTGTCAAGCTCGGTCACTCCCTCCGGGAGCACCAGCGCATCTCTGGGGTCCTCTCTTTTTGAAAAGGCAAGAAGGGGCAGTTCATCCGGAACCTCCATGGGCATATCTTTCAGGCTGTGCACGGAAAGTTCACTTCTTCCGTCCAGAAGCGCCCGGTCCAGTTCTTTTACAAACAGTCCCTTTCCCCCCACTTTGTCAAGGGTTCGGTCCAGAATGATATCCCCTGTTGTCTTCATGGTGAGAAGCTCCGCCTTCAGTCCCTCATTGTTCTTCTCTATGTAGTCCTTCACCATTTCGCTCTGTATCACAGCAAGCCGGCTCTCCCGGCTGCCGATTACCACTGTCCTGCTGTTCATGCTCTACCTCCCGGCGTTTTCAAAAATTCTTCCACTTTTTCCCGCATCTGTCTTGTCTTTTTATGATCTTTTCCCGCCGCGTTAAATCCAATGACCACGCCATCATGGCAGATAAGTCCCGGGAAATGAAAATCACACTTGTTCTGGTCACTGGCTGTATTCACCAGTATGCCCAGACACTTGCAGGCACTGTAAATATCATCATTTACTCTGCTGTCATCTGTGGCTGCCAGAGCCAAATCCGCGTCATACAGATCTTCCCGCCGGTATTCTTTCTGTTTCCAGATAAGCTCCCCCTTCTCTGCAAGCTCCCGGATCTCCGGCTGTACAAGAGGAGCGATCACCACCAGCTCCCCCACAAATCCCAGAAGGCTTGTGATCCTTCTGGCAGCGATCTTTCCTCCGCCGATGACCACGGCTTTTTTCTGTGTCAGGTCTGTATACAGGGGAAACAGTTTTTTCTCAGTCTTCATAAACCTTCTCCAATCCGGCCACGCACTCCATAAACGCGTCCTGTTCCAGGGAGTCCCGCAGGCCGAAGATCATTTTGTTCACCACTTTTCCGGCTGCCGTGTCAATGGCTTTCAGGAGTTTTTCCCTGTCACTGTCCTCCATGGGCGTCTTTTTTAAGATTTTCAGAATCCGCGCGTTCAGATCCTCCACTGCCTCTGTCTTGATATCCTGGATTCTCGGAAATACATCGCGCCCTGAAAACCAATTATAAAATTCCGACATCTGCTCATCCAAAATGGCCCCCGCCTTCTGCATGCTGGCCCGGAGTCTTGGGGAGGCAGCATCGATCTTGAAGCTGTCAATGTCATAGAGCGTCACATTCTGCAGCTCTCCCACCTCCGGGTCAATATCTCTTGGCACAGCCAGGTCGATCAGTATCACATGATGGGGAACCTCTGCGTTTTCAAAAAGCTCTTTTGTTATGGTGCAGTTCGGGCTGGCTGTGGCGGATACCACCAGATCACATTTTGGCAGCAGTTCCATTCTGTCGCCGTAGTTGATACGCTCACACCCCTGGGGAATGGTCACAATGCCGCTCCGGTACTGACGGACGGTCACGGTCACATCAGCGCCTGCTTCTTTCAGAGCCAGTGCTGTCACCTTTCCCATCTCCCCGTTGCCGATGACCATGCAGGTTTTTCCCTGAATGGAAAATCCCTGGTTTTCCAGCCTGTCAATGGCCTGATGGATGACAGAGGTATTGGCCCTTGAAAATACCACTTCTGTCTTAACCTTCTTCGCCGCCGTCACTGCCATCCGAAAAAGCACCTCCAGCACACCGTCCGTACAGTAGGCATCCCTGGAAAGAGTCAGTGCGTCCTTCACCTGGGTAATGATCTGGTCCTCCGCCAGAATCTGGGATTTCAGGCCGCTGGTCAGATAAAACAGATGCTCCACAGCCTCCCTTCCTTCCCTTGTGATAAAATACTCCCGGTATTCCTCCTCGGGAACTTCTTTTTCTCTGCATAAAAAGCTAAGAAGGGACCCCTCCCAGTCTTCCTGCACACTGGCCCAGATCTCCATCCGGTTGCAGGTCGACAAAATAATACACCCTAAGATGTCCCTGTCTTCTTTCAGACGCTCCATAGCGCTCACCGCATTTTTTTTGGTGAAAGAAAATCTGGCCCGGACATCTACGGATGCTCTGCTGTGATCAATTCCAATCATGGAAATACTCATAGTTCCTACACTCCATATCTTTCGTTTCCGTTTTTTAGATGCCGCGGTCATAAAATATGACTGTTCCAAATCTTATACGGCACCTGCTGTTTTTTCATATTAGCACAGAATGAAAACGGGTGCAACATCTTGTTCCCCGTATACCCGGCAGGAAGATCTGGTGCCATAATAGTTTTCTGATTTTTCTTGTCGAATTCAATTGACAAAAAACTTCCGGGGAGATACAATAATCACAGAATTGAGTGTGCACAGGTGTCCGCTTTTGCGGAAGAATAGGAAAGTTGAGTTAAAAGCTCACACGGTCACGCCGCTGTGAGGGAAGAGCTGCATTTTATAATGTCACTGGGAAACTGGGAAGGCAAAATGCAGCGATGAGGCCCGAGTCAGAAGACCTGCCTGTCACAAACGATTTACACAATGGTTACGAACGATGGCCTTGTGTAAGAACAGGCGGATACGGCATTTATTCTTTGTATAAAGTCACCTGCCCCGCGTTTGTTCTTCTGATGGCCTGTCGGTATTTCTGCCGCCAGGTTTTTTTATACCCTTTTTGGCCTTTTGCCGGTTAAAGGGTAAGGCTTTATTACTCGATCAGAAGGAGGAAAAGACAAAATGAGTAAGAAACAGAAAAAAATCATTGTACTGGCAAGCATGTTCGCACTGACCTTTGGTATCGTGCCCAACGTCAGCGCCATGCACATCATGGAAGGTTATCTTCCCGGAGGGTTCTGCATCGCATGGGGTGTCATCTGCGTACCATTCCTGATCGCAGGATTCATGTCCATCAAGAAAACCCTGAATGAACACAGAAACCTGATCACCCTGCTGGCAATGTCAGGAGCGTTCGTGTTCGTTATCTCATCTCTGAAGATCCCGTCAGTGACAGGAAGCTGTTCCCATATGACAGGAACCGGACTGGGAGCCATCCTTTTCGGTCCCAGCGCAGTTTCTATTCTGGGTATTATCGTGCTGCTCTTCCAGGCAATCCTGCTGGCACACGGCGGACTCACCACACTGGGCGCCAATACTTTTTCCATGGCCATCGCAGGACCTTTTGTATCCTACGGAATTTTCTTCGTATGTAAAAAATGCAGGGTAAACAAGCATATTTCCATTTTCCTTGCAGCAACTCTGGGTGATTTATTTACATACTGCGTTACTGCTGTTCAGATGGCCCTGGCTCATCATGCAGATACCACGATCATGGGCGCCATGGGAAAATTCCTGCTGGTGTTCGCACCCACACAGTTACCTCTGGCAATTATCGAAGGCATCATCACAGTTCTTATTATCATGGGTCTTGAAACCTATGCGAAACCGGAACTTCGTACCATCGGTTTTTTAAAGGAGGCAAAGTAATATGAAAAAAACAGTGATCGGATTATTAGTTGTGATTCTCTTAATTGCGTTTGTTCCGCTTTTTGCATTAAAAGATGCAGAATTCGGCGGCTCTGATGATGCCGGCAGCCAGGTAGTTGAGGAAGTGGATTCCGGCTTCCAGCCCATCGCGGAACCGCTCCTTGAAAAAATGCTTGGCCGCGAGCTTCCGGGCGAAGTGGAAAGTCTTCTGTTCTGCGTACAGTCTTCCATCGGAGTGGGCATTCTGGCCTTCTTTATGGGACGTTTTGTAGAAAGAAAGAAGCTGGGAAAAGGCGAATGATACTTTTCATCCGGCGAAAGGAGTAACTTATGATAACCATTGATAAGCTTTGCTATACTTCCAAGCTTAGATATGAAAATGCCGGTGAAAAGTTTGCGTTTGCGATGATTACACTTCTTTTTTGTGTAATGAGTCGTTCCATCGTGGTCGCATGCATTGTTTTAGCAGTTACAGGGATTCTCACCGTTTATAAGGGGGGAATCCCTTTTTCCCGCTATCTGCACTTTATGACTGTGCCGCTGGCTTTCCTGATTCTGAGCACCATTGCCATTGTTCTGAATGTAAAGCACGAACCGCTGGACCTGTTTGCCATCCCAATCGGGAGCTTATATCTCACAGGAAGTCTGGATGCCCTGCTCTACGCTCTGCAGTTGATCCTGACGGCACTTTCCGCAGTCTCCTGCCTGTATTTTCTGTCCATGACAACACCTATGCCGGACATCTTAAATGTACTGGGAAAGCTCCACTGTCCCAAACTGATGATCGAGCTTATGCTGCTCATCTACCGGTTCATCTTCGTGCTGCTGGACACTGCGTATTATATTTCCACATCACAGAACAGCCGCCTTGGAAACAGGGATTACAGGACAAGCTTAAAGTCCTTCGGCTCCCTTGGCTCTGTTTTGATGATTCGGGCAGTAAAGCGCTCCAATGCCCTCTACAGTGCCATGGAAGCACGCTGCTATGACGGCACCATCCATGTTTTGAATGAAACCTATCCTCCTAAGAAAAAAGTGATTGTGTGGATTGTTTTATTTGAAATCTTTTTATTTTCCATCATGATCTGGAGGAGGTTCTTCACATGAACAATGACATTATACTGAAAGCAGAGAATTTATATTTTTCTTATGACGATGAAAATTCCCATTCGTTAAACGGTCTCAGTCTGGAAATCAAACGCGGACAAAAAGTTGCGTTTATGGGTTCCAACGGTTCCGGAAAATCCACTTTCTTTTTATGCTGCAACGGCATTCACCGCCCCTCCTCCGGTACCCTGTACTTTGACGGAGAACCGGTCACCTATGACAAGAAGGGACTCTTAAAACTGCGCAGCAAGGTAGGAATCGTATTCCAGGACCCTGACAACCAGCTCTTCTCAGCCAGTGTATACCAGGAAATCTCCTTTGGCATCCTGAATCTGGGTGTGTCCGAGGAGGATGCAAAAAAAGAGGTGGAGGAGGTTATTGATCATCTGGAGATCACACCTTTCCGCCACAAGCCTACCCACTCCCTAAGCGGAGGGCAGAAAAAACAGGTCTCGATTGCAGACATCCTTGTTATGCATCCGGATATTATCATTTTAGATGAACCGGCAGCGGCCCTGGACCCCAAACACACCACCATGGTCAACCACATCGTCAATCGTCTGACAGAGGCCGGGATCACCGTTCTCATGGCCACCCATGATGTGAATTATGCTTATGAGTGGGCAGATGAGATCATGCTTTTTCATGAGGGAAAGGTTCTCATGCACGGCACCCCCGCTGATGTATTCAGCAACAAGGCAGTCCTCGCCCGGACGAACCTGGAACCGCCTGCTGTTCTGGAGCTGTTTGACAGTCTGTGTATGAAGGGCATTTTAAAACCCACACTGCCTGTCCCCAAAAATCTGAAGACTCTGGAAAAATACATCGCAGATGTCAATATGAATACTACACATTACGGAGGAATATTACCAGTGAACACAGAGACAAAGAAAGCAATCCTGGCAGTCAGCTTCGGCACCAGCCATGAGGACACCAGAAAGGTCACCATTGACGCCATTGAAGATTCCATGAGACAGGCATTTCCCGAATACCCTGTCTACCGGGCATGGACCAGCAAAATGATCATACGGAAGCTGAAAAACCGTGACAACATTATTGTCCCCACAGTAAAGGAGGCCATGGAGCAGATGGCAGCCGACGGCATCACGGATGTGCTGGTACAGCCCACCCATGTGATCAACGGCATTGAAAATGACCGAATGAAGGAGGACGCCCTCTCCTTCCGGGATTCCTTCCACTCCATTTCTTTCGGAGATCCGCTGCTCACCACAGAGGATGACAGCCATAAAGTGATCGCTGCCATCGCCCGGGAATTTTCCCATATTACAAAGGATCAGGCACTGGTATTCATGGGACACGGCACCACACATTTTGCCAACTCCATCTATGCGGCTCTTGATTACACGTTCAAGGATAAAGGCTACCACAATTTCTTCCTTGGGACCGTGGAAGCCTATCCTTCCATGGAAAGCCTGAAAAAAATGGTGAAGGCTTACCGGCCAAAGGAAGTAGTTCTGGCTCCCTTTATGATCGTGGCAGGGGACCACGCGAAAAATGATATGGCAGGAGATGACCCGGAATCCTGGTACAGCCAGTTTAAAGACGAGGGATATGAAGTGAAGACCGTGTTAAAAGGTCTCGGTGAATATGAAGGCATACGCAGTCTCTTTATTGACCACATCCGTGCGATTGACAGATAAATATGTCTCCGACAGCCATTCAGGCATCGGAGCTGTTGCCAAAAAGGCCATGAAGCAGAAAGCTGCTCTTCTGCTCCATGGCCTTTTTATATTGTTATTCATATATCTCAACTTCGGAGATACAGTTGTCATTCCATCTGTCTCCTTCATATCCGCTTTTGATATAAAGGGATACATAGGAAGCTTCCACGGGTTCATCAAAGGACAGGCAGAACGCTTTCATCTCATCAGAGAACTCCACATCCTTTTTCTGGGAATCGCCCACGCTGATGGTCAGGGACGCGGGTCTGGCATTTGCCTCCCACATGTTTTCACTTCTCCAGTTGCCCAGGTAAAGCACCATGTACCGCACTTTGCGGGCTTTGTCAAAATCCAGCCGGATGCCGGTACCTTCGCCCAGTCCGTCTTCTCCCTCCTGCCAGGAGGAAGCAGTGTCACCATCCACAGCGCTGGCTGCACTGTAATCATATTTTTCGGAGGACTGCTGGGAATTCTGGTCAGCGGATGCAATGGAAACCTTCTGGAATTTTGAAAAGTCAATGCTGTCTGCATCCACCTGTTTAAAATATTCCTGTTTCTTTTCCTCTTTCTTCTCTTCCTTTTTTTCTTCCTTAGGCTTTTCTTCCTTCTCCGGCTCTTTGTCCTTATCTTTCTTGTCAGCATCTGCAGCACCGCTGTCCTTCTTGCCGGCATCTTTATCTGCCTCTTCGCCGCTGTCTGTGTCCTTGTTGGCTGCATCCTGCTTATTCTCTGTATTCTGCGCCTGCGCACCGGACGTTTTGTCTTCCGGCTCTATCTTGGCATAGTATGCCTTCTTCTCCTCATCCATCTGCTGCATGGTGCGCACCCCCCACAGAATGCCGATCAGAAGACATACGATCAAAATACAACCGGATATGAGCCAGATGGGACTCTTATTCTCAGGCTCTCCCCGATGTTTTTCTTTTTTTGGCTTGTTCGCAGCAGATTTCTGTGCCTGACTGACCAGATTTTCAAAAGGAAGTTCCTCTGTGTCTGCAGAGTCTGAATCCATAATATCTGCATCACTGTATTCTGCGTCAGAATCCTCTGTGCTTACGGGGTCCGCTGCTTTGTAATCTGTCTCCTCATGATCCGTATTTTCGGAATCTGCTGCGCTGCCATCTATATTATGGTCTGCTATTACAGCATCCGCTGCTTTAACATCTGCATCATAATCAGCTTTTGGCGTATCTGCCGCTTTAGAATCTGCATCATAGTCTGCTTGTACCACGTCTGCCGCTTTAGAATCTGCATCATAGTCTGCTTGTACCACGTCTGCCGCTTTAGCACCTGCATCATAATCTGCTTTTACCGCATCTGCCGCTTTCGCATCCACATTCCCGGAACCATTCCCCTCCCTCTGATTCTCGGAAACATAGACTTTATCAGTCTTTTCATACCCTGCTGCCGCGGCTGCTGCAACGCTGTGAGCGGAATCCTCTGTATCCTTATCCGCTGCTGCGGCAGCCTCCATCTTCATGGCCTTCAGCTCTTCGTCGCTTTTATAAAACTCCCAGATGTCGTCCTCATCCATGTATTCCTCGAACACCGCTTTTCCGCACTTTGAGCAGAATAAATCATCGTTGTCCAGCTCATGGCCGCATCTTTCACACTTCATATTATACTTCCCCTTTCTGCCATTTCACTCTGATGTGTTTTGCAGTGCTCTTTTCTGTGTATCGCAGTTTATGCTGCATAACACAGAGTGAACAGAAATTTTATTTCCAGTAGTCCCTCTCATTATCAATCATATAGAGAAGCGCATTGCAGATACAGGCTGCGATGTTGCTGCCGCCCTTTCTTCCCTTTGCCACAATGTAGGGAACTTCTGTTTCCATGATCATTTCCTTAGATTGTACCACATTTACAAAGCCTACGGGAACCCCTATTATGAGATATGGAGAAATTTTCCCCTCCCTGATCAGTTCATACAGACGGACCAGGGCTGTGGGCGCATTTCCGATGGCGAATATAAGAGGCTTTCCCATGGAAGCGGCTTTGTCCATACTTGCCACCGCACGTGTCGTCCCCTGGCTCTTTGCCGCAAAAGCCACATCCTCATCAGACATAAAACAGAAAACCTCCCCGCCGTACTTTGCCAGCGCTTTCTTGTTAATGCCCGCTTTTGCCATCTGTGTATCTGTCACAATACAGGCACCATTCTTAATGGCATCGATGGCTTTCTCCACTGCATGCTCGGAAAAGCAGAGATTCTCCGCATAATCAAAATCAGCGCTTGTATGAATACAGCGTTTTACGATCAGCTCTGTACCCGGAATCAGTTTTCTGTCTCCCAGCTCCTCTGTAATAATCTCAAAGCTTCTTGTTTCAATCTCTTTTGGTTTTACATTTTCTAATTCTGTCTTCATCTCATCTGCCCTTTCTATATAACAGTTCAGACAGGTCTGCGCATTTACTGCACTGACCGTATGAACAGGTAGCGCCTGCAGGCATCCAGCCCATCGCGAAGCGATTTTTCATGGCTGGATGCGTAACAGTTCAGCTTATCTGAACTGTTACCTTTCTATATGCCGGCTTCCAGGATTTCATATATCTTTTTCATATCCAGATGCTTTCTCAGCTCACTTGCCAGAATATCGTACTGTGTCTCCTTAAACTCTGCAAATTCCACACCTGTCATCTGGCTTACATCCAGGCCTTTTATTTCCCCTATGGCTTCCACTATCTTCCTGGCCACTTCCTCTTTGTCAAAAATACCGTGCACATAAGAACCATAGACATTTCCTGCACAGGCTCCGTCCTCCTTGGATGTGCCCTTCACCGTATCTGTGATGTTCACAAAGGGGCTGGCTCCTTCTTTCAGGGTTGTCACTCCCATATGGATTTCATAGCCCTCCAGCTTAACGCCTGTCAGGCCTTTTAATACGCCTTCCACCTTTGGAAAGCTTCCCTGCACTCTGGTCCTTGTCTTGGCGCCCCGGAATATGGTATCCATTGGAAGAAGCCCCATGCCCTTTAACTGTCCGCCTGCTTCCACATGATCCGGATCAGACAGTGTTTCTCCCAGCATCTGATAACCGCCGCATACACCGAAAATGATTTTTCCCTCTGCCGCCTTTTTTAAGACAGCAGCCTCCAGACCGTTCTGGCGCAGCCAGAGAAGATCCTCCATGGTGTTTTTAGAACCCGGAAGCACGATCATATCGGGATTTTTCAGCTCCCGTACGGTTTTCACATAACGCACAGACACGCCCGGAATCACCTCCAGCGCATTAAAATCCGTAAAGTTGGAGATACGCGGGGTGCGGATCACTGCAATATCGATCAGATCCACTTCCTGTTTCCCGTCAAACCGCTCTGTCAGGCTGTCTTCATCTTCCACCTCAATGTTCAGATAAGGGGCTACACCCACCACAGGAATGCCGCTCTTTTCTTCCAGCATTGCAATCCCCGGGTCCAGAATGGTCTTATCACCCCGGAACTTGTTGATGATCATACCCTTGACGATTTCTTTCTCGTCCTCCTCAAGAAGCATCACCGTGCCGATCAACTGTGCGAACACACCGCCACGGTCAATATCGCCTACCAAAAGCACCGGCGCTTCTGCTATTTTCGCCATTCCCATATTTACGATATCTTCCTGTTTCAGGTTGATCTCCGCAGGACTGCCTGCGCCTTCGATCACTACAATATCATATTCCGATGCCAGTTTGTCATAAGCTTTCTTAACTTCCGGTATCAGGTTCTTTTTGTAGGCAAAATATTCCCTTGCGCTCATGGTTCCCAGAACCTCTCCGTTTACAATCACCTGGCTGCCCGTCTCATTGGTGGGTTTTAACAAAATTGGATTCATGTAGACAGAGGGCGCGATTCCTGCTGCCTCAGCCTGCATCACCTGCGCCCGGCCCATCTCCAGACCCTCCTCTGTTATAAAAGAGTTGAGTGCCATGTTCTGCGATTTAAAAGGGGCCACCTTGTATCCGTCCTGTTTAAATATACGGCACAGGCCAGCCGTCAGAAGACTTTTCCCCGCATTGGACATGGTCCCCTGCACCATTATTGCTTTTGCCATTTCCTGTTCCCTTCCTTTCTCCCGGTGTATTTCTCTATTCAGACTGCCTGCAGCGCCCGAATCTCTTCAAGCACATGCAGGAGTTTTGTATTCTCTTCCCTGAGCCTTACAGCAATCCTGTAGTACCCCCTGGAAAGTCCGTAGTAATTGCTGCAGTCCCGGATTAAAATCCCTCTTTCCAGACATTGCCGGTAAAGGTCTTCGGGTCCTTTAAAAAATATGTAATTGGCACTTGAGGCATAGGTCTGATACCCCAGGCGCTTCATGCCATCCAAAAGCCAGATGCGCTCCCTGTGTATGGCTTTCATGGATTCCTCCACATATTCCCGCTCTGAAAGTGCCGCAATACCGGCTTCCTGGGCCAGAATGGACACATTCCACGGCTGGGTCACCATCCGCATTTTTTCAAGCAGTTCTCTGTCTGCGCACAGGGCATATCCCAGTCTGACACCTGCCATGGCATAGCGCTTTGTAAATGCCTTGAGTATAAAAAGATTTTCACTCTCTGCCAAATACGGCTTCATGGTATGCACATTTGGATGTTCCACAAAATCCACAAAGCATTCATCCAGCATAAGGATACAGCCGGATTTCTCACAGCGGCGCAGCACATCCTGTAAAAAATCCTGCTCCATAAGCACACCGGTAGGGTTATTTGGGTTGCACAGAAAAACCATATCCAGTTCTTCTGTGATGCACTCCAAAAACTCCCTTCCCACCAAAAATCCGCATTCCTCCTTCAGCGTGTACCGTTTGATCTCACAGTCCACCGCCTCCAGAGCCTGTTCGTATTCCGCAAATGTAGGGGCGGGAAGCAATGCCTTTTTTGGTTTCAGGGCCAGCACCAGGGCAAAGATCAGATCCGCTGCGCCGTTTCCGCAGATGATCTGCTCCTGCGGAGTCTCCTCATACCGGCTGATTGCCTCTCTCAACCGCTCACACTCCACATCCGGATAATGGCAGACCTGATCCATGGCTCTGGCTACAGCCTCCTTTACAGATTCGGGCGTGCCGAAGGGATTACAGTTGGCGGAAAAATCCGTCACATTCTGATGGCGGTAGACATCCCCGCCATGGGTGTGGTAACTTATCATCTATTTTCTCCTTACAGTAACATGAAAATCCCCATACGGATCAGGGCAAAGAAAAGAGTCCCCAGGGCAGCGCTTGCATACAGCAGACGGTTTGCCCTTTTAATGTCCTCTGTTTCCACCTCTCTTACCGCGTCTCCGATGGTGGGTTTTTCATATAATTTTCCGAAATAAAAAGCATTTCCCGCAAGCTGGATGTCCAGAGCACCTGCCATGACAGCCTCTGTCTGGGCAGAGTTTGGGCTTGCATGATTGTAGCGGTCCCTCAGAAAGATTTTCTTCGCGTTTTTCCAGTCAAATCCCGCAAAAAAGGAGGCCAGTATCATCAGCCAGGCGCTGATCCTGGCCGGTATGTAATTGGCAATATCATCAAGCTTTGCTGCATATCTTCCGAAATGCAGGTATTTTTCATTTTTATACCCCACCATGGAATCCATGGTATTGATCCCCTTATACAAAAACATGAGGGCAGGTCCCCCAATAGCCATATAAAAAAGGGGTGCAATGATGCCGTCAGATGTATTTTCCGCAATGGTCTCCACCGCTGCCTTTGTCACACCGGCTGCGGATAAGCTCCGGGTATCTCTTCCCACGATCATGGAAACCGCGGTTCTTGCACCCGGCAGGTCCGGCTTTTTCAGCGCCTCATACACACGCATACTTTCCGCCTTCAGAGACTTCACTGCCAGCATCTGATAGCACATGAAGGTTTCCAGGGCGATCCCCAGAACCGTGTGGATATGGTAAGCCAGATACAGAAGCAGAAACGGAACTCCTCCGCTTCCTATACAGATAAGCAGAACAAGAAAAAATCCGGCTGTCTTCTCCCCCCCGGGGGTTTTTGGAAACATACGCCTGAGTATTTTTTCCAGCAGTGAGATACCATTTCCGATGATACGGACCGGATGGTACAGCCATCTGGGATCCCCCAGAAGCAGATCTATCAAAAAGCCCAGTATCAGGGCCAGTGCTGTCCATTTTACCATGTCTTGTCAAATCCTTCCTGTGTATATTTGCCGGCCACCTGTATCTTCTGGCTCTCTCTCCACTTCTTTTCTTCCACCAGTACCTCGTATCCCTGGGCATTCTTCACCTGCCAGTCAAAATAGCTCCTGTCCGCGTCTGCACAAGCGCCAAGGATACTCATGATCGTTCCCCCGTGCACCACAAGGGCTGCTGTGTGCAGGCCATCCTTCAGACACTGCTCCACACAGCGGGCAAATCCCCGGACGCACCGCTTCTGAAACATTTCCTGGCTTTCCCCCTCAGGAAAAGGCAGGGTTCCGCTGCTGTCGATCCATGCCTGATACTCCGGATTTCCTGACAGCTCTTGGTAATTCTTATTTTCAAAAATGCCGAAGTCGCATTCTTTTAAAAGCACTTCCTCTTCTTTCTCCGTACCCGGAAACAGAATCCCGGCTGTCTCCAGACACCTGCGCATGGGGCTTACAAAAACCCGCTGGACAGGCGGGTAGGAAAACTTACCAAGAAGAAGGATTCCCTCCTCGCAGAGAGGTTCATCCGTGCGGGAGCCAATATAACGCCCCAGTCTGTTCCCCGCCGTCATGGAATGGCGGATCAATAGAATCTTAAGCATCTTTTATCACCGTCCCGATTCCGCAGGTCACCCGGACTACACGTTTCGCCGCGGCTGCCATCCTTGTGCAGATCCTGCCCACAGCCTCCCGGTATTTTCGGTCAAAGGCATCCACAGGGACCACACCATACCCCAGTTCATTGGAGACCAGCACAATGTCCGGATTTCTCACGGATAATTCCTTTTCCAGATCATCCAGGTCCCTGCCCTCCAAAAGTCTCGCCCGTATCCACTCATGGAAATGATACAGGCATCCGCAGGAGAAAATATCTTCATAGGAGGCATCTGCCCCGTCTGTCATCTCTTTCTCCTCAAATCCCTGCATGGTTTTTACATATTCCTTTTTTCCCTGAAATGCTCCGCCAATAATCAGCTGCATATACCTTTCCTCCATTCTGTTTCCTTTGTACCCTCACAGTCCTTTGTCTACGGAATTCAGCCTGACTGCCGGCTGCATTTGGTCACTTTTCTTCTACAGGCAGCGCACAACCACCTCACCGATCACTGTGAACAGGGCAATGACAAGCTCACAGATCTGCATATGAAAACCGGCCAGGTCACCTGTGATCCCTCCGAACTGTTTCATGGACATACGGTAATAATACAGATATTCCAACGCCGCACCCAGTATGGCAAACCCACCGATCACCGGCTGATAGAAAACCATCAGCACAGCCGCTGCCAGTGAAAAAAGTACAGAGACCACTCTCACCGCGTTTTTCTGCGCACCGTCTGAAAAAGTGGCTGCCAGTCCGGTATTCTTAGCCATGGGAAAGGACGCGATTGAAAATGCCCCCATCCCTCTGGAGAGTACAAATCCCATACACACAACAGGAAGCCCCGCTTCGGTCAGCTCACTGTACACGCCAAAATACAGAAGGAAATAGCAGATTCCCACGATAATGGCAAAGGCTCCTGCATTGGAATCCTTTAAAATTTCCAGTTTCTTCTCCCTGGGCTGATAGGAATTCAGGGCATCTGAGGTGTCCAGAAGGCCGTCCAGATGGATTCCGCCGCTTACCGCAACAGGAATCAGAAGAAGCACAATGGTGATAAAGATACGGCTGTCCAGAAAACTGCCGGCATATGTACCCCAGAGCCAGGAAAGCCCGCCGATCACCACGCCTATCAATGGAAAAAAGCACATGACATACCGCATGTTTTCCTTCGTCCATTCACTCTGAGGCATGGGAATCTTGGAATACATGGAAAATGCGATCTTAAAACTGTTCCAAAACTGTGCCGCTTTACTCTGTCTCATCCGATATTTCCCCCGTCCTGTCTGTTTTCTCTGTCCTGTTCTTGTATGTGAGGGGAATGCCATACACCACCTCTGTCACCTGACAGGCCCGGCGTGCTGTCTCCCGGTTGATCTCACCCAGGTATTTCTGGTACCGTCTGGTCTCCTCCTCATACTCTATGCCGTCGGAAAAAATTTCGTTGGTCACGATCACCAGCTCCGCTGCCTGCGCATCCAGAGCCTCAATCCCTTCCAGCACTGCCTCCACGGTCCTCTCCTTTGCGCCGTCCTCCTGAAACATCTCATTGGCGGTCAGATTGGACATACACTCCAGAAGCACACAGGCGCCTTTTGGCACCTGCACATGTTTCAATCCTGTATAACACTCTATAGTTGTGAAATTCTTCTCGGCGCGCATACGCCTGTGGCGCTCCACACGCTTTTTGCTCTCCTCATCAAAGGGGTACATGGTGGCAATGTAAATCCTTTCACAACTGCCAAAGCCAGTGAGCACATCCTCCGCATAGGCGGATTTTCCGCTCCCGCTTCCCCCCGTCACCAAAGTTATCATAATTTCGCTCCGCTTTCCTTAATCTAACGGCACATAAGCATCCATGCCGATACCGCCGAAATCGCTCATTCCGTAAAATACTGCTGTGGCAATGTCTAAGAGCGGGAAGAAAGCCACGGCTCCTGTTCCCTCTCCCAGGCACATATCACAGTGCAGACAAGCTTCCTTGCCAAGGGCTTCTAAAAGCAGATGGCCTGCAGGCTCTTTTGACACATGGCTGGCGATCATATACTGTTTTGCAGTGGGGCAGATACCGGCTGCAACCAGGGCTCCGGTGGCTGAAATGACGCCGTCAATGACAACAGGGATCTTAAGAGCAGCACCGCCCAAAAACAGACCTGCAATAGCAGCGATATCAAATCCTCCCACCTTGGCAACCACATCGATGGCATCGTTTTTATCCGGTTTGTTCACCTCCACCGCTTTTTTGATGGCATTGATCTTACGGTTTAAGCCCTCACTGGAAAGACCTGCGCCGCGGCCTGTCATATTCTCCACAGGCATATCCAGGAGCACGGATGCCACAGCACTGCTGGTTGTGGTATTTCCGATTCCCATCTCACCGGTGGCAATGATGCCGTATCCTTTCTCTTTCAGCATTTCCACCATCTCAATGCCTGTCTCGATGGCTCTTACCGCCTGCTCTCTTGTCATGGCAGGTTCTTTTGTCATGTTCTTTGTTCCATAGGCGATCTTGCGGTTTAAGATACTGACATCTTTTGCCACGCCCACGTCAACAGGGAAGATCTCCGCTCCGACGGTTTTACACATGATGCTGGAGACAGCTTTTGTCTGCAGGAAATTCTCTGCCACCAGAGCTGTGATCTCCTGCCCGGTCTGGGTCACACCCTCCTCGACCACGCCGTTGTCCGCACACATGGGAACCAGTGCTTTCTTTTCCAGATGGATATCCAGACAGCCTGTGATACCTGTGATCTGTACCAGCAGGTCCTCCAGCTTGCCCAGGCTGTGAAGGGGATGCGCTATACTGTCCCAGCGTTTTTTGCTCTCCTCCATCACTTCCTCATTGACCGGTTCAATTCTTTTCAAAGCCTCTTCCAGTTTCATGTTTCTTTCCTCTCTTCCTCTTTCTGTATTTTGTGGTAACGATTCAGCAGATCAGTGCATTCCCTGCGCAGAACGTCTGAATAGATATCTCATTTTTTATATTCCAGGCATTTTTCCAGAAATGCCTGGGGAAGCCTGGGATTTCCATAGTAATAAAAATGCGGAAAACCTGCCAGCAGATGCTCCGATGCATGCAGACACTTCCATGTCCTGCTGCTCATTGGCTTCTCCGCCAAAAATTCATGGCCGCAGGATGTGGACTCGAAATAATGGAACTCATGGGCAGGACTTTTCCCAATATTTTTTCCGAATACGGTTCCCTCCCTCTGGGTAAGCGTCACATATCCAAACCGTCCCAGTTTTTCCGTTCTGTAGGCATGTCCCGGTATGATTCCCACACCGTCGCACGGATTTTTATCCATATCCTCCATGGATTCATGCAGATACATAAAACCGCCGCACTCTGCCAGAATAGGAATCCCCCTCTGATATTCTGCCAGAATGGCACGGCGGATCGGGTAATTATCCTCCAGCTCTTTCCCCAAAAGCTCCGGATAACCGCCGTAAAAAATCAGGCCGCAGACCCCTTCCGGAAGCCTTTTGTCATGGACAGGTGAAAAATATACAATCTCTGCCCCCATCTGCTCCAGCAGCTTTAAGTTGTCCTCATAGACAAAGCAGAACGCCTCATCCCTGGCAACTCCGATTCTGACTTTTTCGGGTAGGGAAAATGCATACGCGCTGTCCTCCTTCCAGGGCTTTTCCTCCGGGATTTCCGGGGCACTCCCCGCGATCTCCAGGATTTTGTCCACGCAGAGCGTCTGCTCCAGTATCCCTGCAAGTTTCATGAGTTTTTCCCGGAATCCCTCCACCTCTTCAGGCATTACAAGTCCCAGATGGCGGCTCTCCAGCACACAGTCTTCCACCTTCGGCACATATCCCAGAACGGGGATGGAAAGCTCCTCCTCTATCATTTTCCGGACTCTCGGATACAGCATGGCTGTCATTTGATTCAGAATCACGCCGGCGATCCGGCTGTCCTTTTTATACTCCGCAAATCCCTTGATATAGGGGAGCACAGACACACTCATGCCCCGGCAGTTCACAATGAGAATTGCCGGCGTCTCCGTCACATTTGCCAGCTCATAGGCACTGGCCCTGCTGGTGGTCCCTCCGACCCCGTCATAATATCCCATGACGCCTTCCATAACTGCAACATCCATGCAGCGGCTGTTTTTTGCAAGCAGATACCGCACCATATCCCTGTCAGTGAAAAAGGTGTCCAGGTTTCTGGATTTTGTCCCAATGACTTTTGTATGGAACATGGGATCAATATAATCCGGCCCGCACTTGAAGGATGCCACTTTCAGCCCGCGGTTTTTCAATACCTGAAGAATGCCGCAGGTGAGCAGAGTTTTGCCGCTGCCGCTGGCACCGGCACAAAGAAGTATGCGCGGTATTTTCATATAATATCTCTCCTATCTGATGTCTCCTGTACAGGAAATAATGGTGATTGGATTCTCGCCCATCATCATATGGTAAGGCCCTGCTTTTTTTGCCCTTCCCACACTGAGCTGCACCACATCCGTATCCGTGACCGGCAGCTCCTTTAAGCAGCGCAGCGCCTCCGCCACACTCTCCATGGCAATGCAGTTTATCACGATTCTGACCCTGGGATTTTTGCGCAGCAGCAGTTCCATAATGGCTTTCATATTTCCGGATGAGCCGCCGATGAAGGCATGAGTAGGCGCTTCCAGATCTTCCAGCACCTCCGGGGCCTCCCCCTCCACAACGATCAGATTCTCCGCTGCAAATTTCATTTTATTTTTCTGAAGCAGTTCCGCAGCCAGGGATTTTTTCTCAATGGCGTAAACCCTTCCCCGGGCGGCCCGAAGCGCCATCTCCACAGAGACAGAACCTGTTCCTGCTCCCACATCCCAGCAGACAGAGTCACTGAGAAGCCCCAGCTTGGCAAGAGATACTGTGCGCACCTCCTCCTTTGTCATGGGCACTTTATCCCTTACAAATTCTTCATCCCGTATGCCATGGGTGGCCGGATATGGCACGAATGCTTTGTTCTCCGCATATACCACGCTTAAAGCATCTCCGGTATAAGAGATAAAATCTTTTGGATAACCGGAAATGATCTTCTCCTGTTCATAGGAAAGCTGCTCTCCCACAAACAGACGTACATGCTCCATTCCGTAATCCATCAGTTTCCCTGCCAGCACAGACACGCCGTCCCTGCTGCCAAGAATTGCGAAAACCTTCTCATGGGTGCGGACTGCTGCTGCCAGATTTGCATTTCTTCCGTGGGCGCTTGTGATAAATGCGTCATCCCAGGATCTGCCGATTTTTCCCATGAAATACACCAGGGAGGAGATTCCGCATACCACCCGCACGTGATGTCCCGAAAGCTTTTCCAGAAGTTTTCTTGCTCCGCTGTAAAAGCCCACGTCCCCGGACAATACAACGGCTGTCTTCTCATATTCCGGATGTTCCTCTATATAGCTGCAGATTTTATCACTGTCATACTCCATGCAGGTATCCTGCCCCTCATAAGCGGCTGCCTCCACCATACGTCTGGCGCCGATGATGAGTTCCGCCTCCTTCAGCACCTGCTGTGCCTCCAGTGTCATGAGTTTTTCGCTGCCTACACCTATTCCCACAAGAGAAATTTCCCGGGACGGATGCAGGGAAAACTTTTTGCAGAGCATCCTCCTGCACGCAGCAAGGGAAATTCCTTCCTCCACAAGAGGTCTTCCCACCACGATAGGGGTACAGCCTGTCTCCAGGGCTGCATCCAGTTTTTCCTGATACCCTCCGGTGGCGCCTGACATTTTTGTGACCAGGTATTTACAGTTAAGCTGCTCTATCATAGCCCTGTTCATCTCTTTCGAGAACGGCCCCTGCATGCAGATTAGATTTTTCCCTTCAAATCCATGTTCCGCGCACTGTGCCGCCACATTTGCCAGGGAGAGTACCCGGGCAAACACCCGCTCTCTGTAATCGGGAATGACTGTATATTTGGCGATTTCCTTGCTTCCGGTTGTCACCAGAATGTTTCCCTTGGTGCCCTTCAGATACTCGGCAGCCTCGTCCACACTGGAGACGTAAACGGCTCTGTCATTTTTTTGATCACTCTCCCTGCTGCTGCGGAGAAGCCTTACATATCTGCATCCTGTCTTCTCGCAGGCTGTGCGGATGTTCTTTGTCACCTCAGCCGCATAGGGATGGGTGGCATCAATGACCGGGTCTGCCTGTATGCTGCGCATAAGATTTTCCATATCCTCCTCTGTAAGGCGCGTATGGGAAACCGTCATATTCCCGCTTTTAGGCAGCAGCTCCTCCCCGTACTCCGTAGCCACACAGATATGGGAGGGTATGGACTGGCTGTCCAGAAATTCCGCAGTCTTACGGCCTTCCGTGGTGCCTGCAAACACAAGGACCTTACACATTTTTATAGCCTCTCGGCGTCACCATCCTGCCGCCGATTTCCTTTGTCTGGGAATTGCCGATGAAGACTGTGGTAAACATATCCACTTTTGTCTCCCTCAACTCTTTCAGAGTCATGACTTTCATCTCTTCCCCATCTCTTCCGATATTGCCCACAATTCCGCAGACAGTGTCCTCTGACTTGTATTTCATCATCAGGTCACAGGCTTTCATCAGGTAATCATGGCGCTTTTTACTGGACGGATTGTACAAGCAGACTACAAAATCCCCGTGAGCCGCATCTAACAGCCTGGTCTCAATCTTCTCCCATGGAGTCAGCAGGTCGCTGAGGCTTATCAGACAGAAATCATGGATCAGAGGCGCTCCGAGAACTGCTGCCCCGCCGGTGGCTGCCGTAACCCCCGGAATGATAGTGAGTTCCACGCTGGGATATCCCACGCCTACCTCATACATCAGGCCGGCCATACCGTACACACCTGCATCACCGCTGCAGATCATGGATACGGTCTTTCCCTTCACGGCTTCCTCAAAAGCCATGACACAGCGCTCCACTTCCTTTTTCATAGGCGTTGTGAGAAACTCTTTTCCCGGAAAATGGTCCTTTACCAGATCCACATATACCGTATATCCAATGATCACATCACTGTTCTTCAGGGCTTCCGCAGCCTCAATTGTCATCTTTTCATAGGCACCGGGACCGATACCCACCACGTATAATTTATTCAAAATGCACACTCCATTTCCTTCTGGCCAGAGCAACGGTCACTCCGTCCTCCGCATATTTTCTTAAGATCAACATACTCTTCACGCCGTCCTGGCTGCTGCCCAGTACTGCGCTTCGTTCACAGACATTGTCCACGCCTGTCACCTCTTCCACAAATTTTGACTCCGCAAAGGTGCCTTCCACCTGTGCCAGCTCCTCCTTTGTATAAGTGACAAAAGGCAGGTTTCTGTCCTGACAGTACCCTATAATTCCCGCCTCATCCTTTTTCAGGTCAATGCTTGCCACCCGCTCCATAGATACAGAGGGAAGCAGCAGCTCATCGCAGGCTCTGCGGATGACACGCTCCACAGTCTCTTTTTCGGTATCCTTTCTGCAGCCCACACCTACTGTCACCACTCTTGGCACCAGGTACAGGGTATGGACAAAAGGATGCTTCTGGTAATTATCCGTCACATAGATACCGATCTCCGGTTTTTCTTTTTCCTCATCCAGCAGCACAAGCTCTGAGGGGATATCCCCGATCCATGGAAAATCACTGGCAAATCCCACTTCCTTTCCATCCACAAGCGCTGCGGAAATCTCCTTCGCCAGATCCATATCGGAAATATAGCATCCGTTTTTCCTGGCAAACACATCCACCGCAAATTTCTTATTGATATCCGTCGCTGTGGTGATGACCGGTGTGGCGTGAATGATGTCCGCGATCTCCTCCGTGAGTTCATTGGCACCGCCGATATGTCCTGACAGCAGGGAAATGGCAAAACCGCCCTGCTCATCTACCACAATGACAGCCGGATCTATTTTCTTACTGGTCACAAAGGGGGCAATGCTGCGCACAGCGATTCCGCAGGCTCCCACAAACACAATGGCATCGGAATCCCGGAAGCGCATGCCCGCCCATTCTTTTATGGAGGCGTCAACAGGCTTTGCAAACTGCTTTACATTGCGGAAGGACCTGTCGTCCACCTCAAGCTGTGACTCATCCATGACTTTTTTTGTATATTTACTTTTTGTATAGGACTCTACCTCATATCCGCGCTCTTTCATCACCCAGTAGAGCATCTCGCTCAAACGGTATCCCGCACGGCTGAAGCTGATAATGGAAACTTTCATATGGAATCCGTACCCTTTCTGAATTCTGTTGTAAAACCGGGATCATATAATTTTGAACGGTCATATCCGTTATGCGCCACCACATCGCCGATGATCATAAGTGCTGTCTTGGTGATCTGGTTCTCCCTGGCTGTCTCCGCCAGAGTTCCCACTGTGCAGACAAAGGATTTCTCATCCTCCCAGGTGGCCTTGTACACGATTGCTGCCGGTGTATCCGCGGTATAACCGCCCTCGATCAGCCGCCTGGAAAGCTCTTCCAGAAGGCCTGTGCTCAAAAACACCACCATGGTGGCATGGTGCGCCGCAAAAGACTCAATACTCTCCTTTTCCGGCACCGGCGTTCTGCCTGCCATTCTTGTGATGATCACACTCTGGGACACATTTGGCAGCGTATATTCCAGATCCAGAGCTGCAGCCGCTCCGCAGAAGGAACTTACGCCCGGACAGTAATCATAGGCAATGTTCTCCTCATCCAGCACATCCATCTGCTCCCGGATGGCACCGTACAGACAGGGGTCACCTGTATGAAGGCGCACCGTCACTTTATTCTCCTTCTCGGCCCTGCGCATAACATCCAGAACCTCCTCCAGTGTCATCCTGGCACTGTTGAAAATCTCACAGCCTTCCTTTGCGTACTCCAGAAGCTGCGGATTCACCAGGGAACCTGCATAAATGATGATATCTGCTTCCTCCAGAAATTTCTTTCCTCTCAGGGTGATCAAATCAGGGGCACCGCTCCCCGCTCCTACAAAATGTATCATAATGTCTCCTTCTCTTTTGCAATAATCAGGGAATAATATCCGGACTGTTCCGGTATGTCCTCTGCGCACTCATATATTTTTTCTGTGGGCATACCGCAGTCCTCGATCATAACTGCTGCCTGTCCGCTTTCCAGTATGCTCTCACGCACCTGTTTCAGTTTTTTACCTGTCTTCATCAGCACTTTGGTGCCCGGAAGCTTCAGAATGTCATCCATGGTATCCGCATTATAGGTAGCCGGAATCACATGAAGAGGCTCTGCCATCTCCACAAGTCCCATATTCAGTCTGGCCGCCACTGCGCAGAAGGAGGTAATGCCGCTTACGATCTCAGCCTCATATCCGCGCTCCACGATTCTTTTATGTACATAGAGGTAAGTGGAGTACACAGTGGGGTCCCCCAGTGTGAGAAACGCCACATTTTTCCCCTCTTTCAGCCGGGCTTCCACATCGTCTGCCGCCTTGTCGTGATTGGCCTCCAATACCTTTTTGTCCTTTGTCATGGGCATGGCAACTGGAATGAGTTCTTTTTCATCCAGGCCATCATAGGCACCTTTTACAATTTTATAAGCCACACTCTCCTTAACATTATTTCCGGGTACGGCGATGACCTCGCTTTCCCTGATCAGGCGGAGCGCCTTGAGTGTAAGCAGTTCCGGGTCTCCCGGCCCCACTCCTAATCCAAACAATTTACCTTTCATCTGTTTCCTTCTCCTTTATCTTTTGATAACGTATTTTCTTTGTGACAGCGGAAGGCTGAACGGTTACCGCTGTTCTTCTTTTATCAGCCTAATCAGCTCCCCGGCTTTTTCTGTCTCTCCGAGATAGCCGAATTCGTTTGAAAAAATAACGGCACCCATCTTCATCCTGTCATAAGCGCGGTGATGCAGATAATAGGAAATCCTGTCTGTCACCTCTTTCATGGTCTCCTTCAGCTTTCCCTCTCTCTGAATCAGCACCAGCGCTTCATCTGTGGTGACGGTGTTCAGAATATCCAGTGCCGTCTCTGCGGATATTCCCGCGCGCATGGCATTGGCAGCCAGTACTTCAGCCCTGGCGTCTGCACAGCGGGAATGGGTGTTCATGATCCCTGCCGCCACTTTTACAAATTTTCCGATATGGGATACAAAAAGAATGCCTTCCACACCCATGGAAACTGCCATGTCGATTGTCTCACCCACGTAGTTGCTGCATTTCATGGCCCCCTCAAGGGGAAGGTCCATATGCTCCTTCAGATATGCGGAGCCGTAATTGCCGGGGGTCACCAGCAGAAAACGGCTGCCGTTTTCCACACGCTGCCGCATTTCCACTTCTATGGTTTTTATGAGCGCGCTCTCACTCATGGGCTCCACAATTCCGGAGGTTCCCAGAATAGAAATACCTCCCTGAATACCCAGCCTTGGGTTGAAGGTCTTCTTCGCCGCCTCCTCCCCGTTTGGAACGCTTATAATGATTTCCAGACCACCCTCATGATCATATTCCGAACAGATGTCCTCCGCTGCTTTCAGAATCATACTGCGGGGTACTTTGTTGATTGCCGCACTGCCCACCGGCTGTTCCAGACCTTTCTTTGTCACGCGTCCCACGCCGGGGCCGCCGTCCAGAACTATTTTAGATTCACCGGTTTTCTTTACCCGGGAAAAGATCTCCAGACCGTCTGTCATATCCGGGTCATCTCCCGCGTCCTTGCGCACAGCGCAGGACACAAAATCCTCCCCCTTTTCGATATGCAGAATCTCCAGATTCAGCAGTATTCCTTTTGGTGTCATAAAGGAGATGTCCCGGATCTCCTCTCCTGACAAAAGCATCCGGGCAGCCGCTTCGGAAGCTGCAGCCGCACAGGTTCCGGTGGTGTAACCGAAACGCATCTTCCTGTTATTCCTGATAATGTAATAGTCTTCCAGACCAGTCTTATGTGTCATATGTTCATTTCTCCGAATCGGCCGGTATCAGCCGCATCTTTTGCTAAAATCTCAGAAAACCCGCTCTGCGGTTTTCTATTTTCATAAATGAAAAACCGCTGCCAGAAAACTGACAACGGATTCTTTTTCTTATGGGTAACAGCAGAATAAAAAACACACACTTATCCTGTTGTTTTGAACTGTCCGGTTGCCGCAGACGTCCCCCTCTCCGGCACCGCACGTATCTGGCTTTACAGTAACGGACTTGCACAGGAATTCCACCTGCTTCCGTAACGTTTCCGGGTCATATAATCACTGTTGTAATTATATAATTTTCCCCGGAAAAAGTCAATGTAAAAGCGCACTTCCGTCAGATGATGATGCAGACAAGTCCGCCTTTGCTGTCATTGACAATTTTCTGCATGGTATCCTGAAGTTTTACCTGGCTCTCATCGCTGATCTGGACCAGTTTTGTGTGAATGCCGTCCTCAACTAACTGTCCGATGGACTTGCCGAAAATATTTGTCTGCCAGATACTCTCCTGTCTCTCATCGCTGGTCTTGATATATTCGATCAGGTCTTTTGCCTGTTCCTCGCTTCCCACGATGGGAGCAATTTCTGTCTCAATATTGGCCCGTATCATATGGATGGACGGACTGACGGATTTAATTTTCACGCCGTATTTGCTGCCCTGTTTAATGACCATGGGCTCTTCCAGCTTAATTTCCGATTTATCCGGTGTCACTACACCGTAGCCCTTTCCTCTCACAGAGGAGATGGCTTCCCGCACCTTCACGTATTCTTCCTTCATTTTAGCCAGTTCCTGCATGGTATGGATCAGCTCATACTCGTCGGAAATGGATACCCCTGTCATCTCACTTAAGACAGCATAGTACCAGTTCTCATCCATGTCCACCCGTATCCTCACCCTGCCGGTGGAAAGATCCAGGGCCTCCGGCACCAGATTTCGCACATACTGGGATTTCAGAACCATTTTATCCCTGGTGGCATCTTTCACGTATTTCATTTTTCCCATGAGTTCCCGGATACAGCTAAGCAGTTCTGCTTTCAGATAATGGTCTGTAGGAAGGATTTCCACCCATTTCGGTATGAAAAATTCCATCTGTACGATTGGGAACTCATACAATACTTTTTCCATGATCCTGGTAACATCATCCCTGCGGAGCTGCTCACAGTTCACGCTCAGAACACCTGCCTGATACTTCTGTTTCAGCTCCTCACACAGAGCAAGTGTCTCCTCCTTGTAGGGCTTCTGGGAATTTACCAGGATCAAAAACGGTTTTCCCGCTTTTTTCAGCTCCGCAACGGTTTTCTCCTCACTCTCTATGTAATTATTCCTGGGAATCTCTCCAAAAGAACCGTCACATGTGATAACAAGACCGATATTGGAATGTTCCTCAATCACTTTCTTTGTACCTGTCTCCGCTGCCTGATGGAAAGGTATTTCATATCCGAACCAGGGAGTCTTGACCATACGCTCCTTGCCGTCCTCCATATTGCCCGCTGCATCCGGCACCATATACCCTACACAGTCGATGAGACGGATCTTCGCGGTCACATCATCACCGATTTTTATCTTAGCGGCTTCTTTCGGAATAAATTTTGGCTCCACAGTGGTGATCAATTTTCCGGAACCGCTTAAAGGGAGCTGGTCTCTCACCTCTTTCTGTGCTGTCTCTTCCATGTTAGGCAGTGCTGCCAGCTCCATAAAACGGCGGACAAATGTGGATTTTCCCGTCCGCACCGGTCCCACTACCCCTATGTAAATTTCTCCTCTGGTGCGGGCTTGTATGTCTTTATAAATGTTATATGTATCCATGAAAATACCCCCTTATCGTACTGCTAAATTATATGCTTCCAGCCCTTCAGATATTCCTTTTCTTTCATAAAATGCCATAGAACCGAACATTTGTTCTTGACACTTTTTCTTCCCTGTGCTATTCTGTAAGCAGAACATACATTCGGAAGGATTTGAGCAATATGTACTTATCATCATCCCTTACCCTGGAAGAAAAACTAAAGATTTTATCTGATGCGGCCAAGTACGATGTGGCCTGTACCTCCAGCGGCTCTGACCGCCGCGGTGAGAAGGGCAGTCTGGGCAATTCCGTAGCTGCAGGCATCTGCCACAGCTTTGCCTCTGACGGACGCTGTATCTCCCTGTTAAAAATTCTATTATCCAATGAGTGCATCTATGACTGCAAATACTGTCTGAACCGCCGTTCCAACGACAAAGTGCGCACCACTTTCACCCCGGATGAGATCTGCAGCCTTACCGTAGAATTTTATAAAAGAAACTATATAGAAGGTCTCTTTTTAAGCTCCGGCGTCGTAAAAACACCGACCTATACCATGGAACTTATGTATCGAAGTCTTTATCTGTTGCGCACCAAATACCATTTCCGCGGCTATATTCATGCCAAAGCCGTCCCCGGAGCCGCTCCTGAGATCATTGAGCAGATTGGCTATCTGGCTGACCGCATGAGCGTCAATATGGAACTTCCCACCAGAGAGTCCCTTCATGCCCTGGCACCCGGCAAAAGTCATGAGAATATCTTAAAGCCCATAAAACAAATACAGCACGGCATCACAGACTACCGCCTCTCCATAGGCAAGTCTGCCCAGATGGAGCGCAGCAGTGCCAACCGCTACCTCTCCAACTCCATCTTCAAAGACAAAAAAGAAAAACAGGACACCATCACAGGCTCTTCCGGCAGCAAAGCTCTGAACGGCCCTCAGACCCCTGCCGGGACAGGCCCTTCTGCCTCCCCGGCCCATCCTGCACCCTCATCGGATGCCGGAAGTCCGTCCTTTTATTTCCTCCAAAACACACCTTCTCTGCCTGCTGCCCAAAACCGTTCTTTTGTCCCCGCAGGCCAGAGCACACAGATGATCATCGGTGCCACCCCGGAAAACGACTACCAGCTTTTACAGGTAACACAGTCCCTGTACCAGCAGTTTGACTTAAAGCGCGTCTTTTTCTCCGCCTATGTCCCTCTGAACGAGGACTCCGCCCTTCCCTCCCTGGACACGGCCCCTCCCCTTTTAAGAGAGCATCGTCTGTACCAGGCGGACTGGCTTCTGCACTTTTACGGCTTCCACGCAGAGGACCTTCTGGACCCCAGCCGTCCGAACTTCAACATCCTTTTGGATCCCAAGTGCGACTGGGCTCTGCGCCACCTGGAGCTGTTCCCCATAGAGATTCAGACCGCATCCTACGAGGATCTGCTGAAAGTCCCCGGCCTGGGCAACAAATCCGCCTATCGGATCGTCCAGGCCCGCCGGACCACCCGCCTGGATTTCCCGGCCCTAAAAAAACTGGGCGTCGTCCTGAAACGCGCCCAATACTTTATCACCTGCAGCGGCAAAATGCTGTACCGCACCCCCATTGAAGAGGATTTCATCACCCGCCAGCTCACCTCCACCGACCAAAAAACCACCTGGTCCCTGGATCATCCCCAAACCTACCGCCAGCTCTCCCTCTTCGATGACCTGCACCTGTCCACCCCCGCCCCCGAGGATTCCCTAAAAACCCTCAGCGGCCAGCTATAGTATAGTCTTTTTTGTTTTTTCTTTTCACACCGTTCAACCGCCAATACCCAGGGAAACTCGCGGGGGAGAGGCCGGGGCGCCGTGTCTGCGGTGAGCGATGTATAGTGGAGCGGCCCGGCCTCTTCCCTGCGAGTTTCCCGTCCCAATATCATTTGAAAGGAGCCCCCCACATGGTAATATTCACCTGCCAAGACACCTTTGAATCCATGATGACCTGCATTTACGACGCCTGGTCCGCCCGTCTGGGCCACAACAACATAAAACTCCAGATTGAACCCATCTGGTCCCCGGAACTTTTCTGCGACTACCGCCACGTAGACCCCGACGAAGAGAAAGTACAAAAAGTGATCCGCTCCGTCAGGCAAAAAATTTCCGAAAATTCATATCATGACATCTACCGGGCTGCCATGTCCGACCATCCTGACAAACTGGATATTATCTACCGCTACATGATCCTTGGTTTTGTCTGCGGAGAAAAAACCTCCCGGATGTTCGGTAATCCTGCCGTATCCGCTCTTTTTGAGCTGGACCGGAAAGTAGCCAATGAAGCACATCTCTTTCGGGAATTTGTCCGCTTTTCCCGGCTGAAAAACCAGGTACTGCTCTCCATCATTGAACCCAAATGTAATGTCCTCACACTCCTTGCCCCCAACTTTGAGGACCGTATGCCTTCAGAACACTGGATGATCGTAGACAAGACACGGATGCTTTCCGTCGTACATCCTGCTGACAGCGACTACTTTTTGACTCCCGTGACACATGAAGAACTCTCCTACATGGAAGCTTCCAAAGACCGCTTTGACCCCTATGTGGGCCTCTGGAAATCCTTCTTTCAGACTATCGGCATTGAACAGCGCAAAAACCCTCGCTGCCAACGCAATATGCTGCCCATATGGTACCGTAAACACATGCCTGAATTCCAGTGATGAACCTGCACACGCCAAGACACCCAATCAGCAGTTACCTGTATACACATAATTCAGATACTTTCCTGCCTCTTCTGCCAGCCGATATACCTTCCTAACATCGGCTACCTCCCGGTCCTGCATCTTCCATCGTGGAAAGAACCTGGTCACATGCAGCGGAATCTCACAGCTCAAGGATGCCGTCCATTTGGCCAGATTCTGCATCTCAGAAACAGAATCATTTTCTCCGGGCACCACCAGTGTGGTAAGTTCCACATGACACACTTTGACGGCTTTTTCTATAAATGCTTTTACGGTTTCCAGGTCCCCTCCCAATTTTTTGTAATACGATTCTGTAAACCCCTTCAGATCTATATTCATGGCATCAATATACGACAGCACAGCATCCTCTGTCTCCTCTGTAAATGCTCCGTTGGTGACAAGGATATTCTTCATTCCTCTTTTTCTTACTTCTCTGGCAGTATCCCGCACATATTCATACCCCACAAGAGGCTCATTATATGTAAAAGCGATGCCTATATTTCCACGCGTTCTCAACGCCTCTGCCTGCTTGGCCAGCTCCTTGGGGCTGAAGGGCACAGATTCCAGTTCCTGTTCACCGGCCATGGAAATCTCAAAATTCTGACAAAACGGACAGGACATGTTACAGCCGAAACTGCCCACAGAAAGGACCTTTTTTCCGGGATAGAATCTCTGCAGCGGTTTCTTCTCCACAGGGTCCAGCGCCAGCGCAGTACATCTTCCATAATTGACAGATTCTATTCTGCCCTTCACATTCCGCCTTGCCCTGCAGCGTCCTGTCTGTCCCTCTTCCAGCCGGCAGTGATGCATACAAACTCCACATACGTTTCCCATAAGATTCCTCCGCACTCATGCGCATCCTGTTATCACTTGTGTCTGGTCACCCGAAATCTTTCCAGCTTGATTCCCTCTTCCATATGATCGATACCGGCTTTCTGCATGGCAATGGATATCTGTTCTTCCACGGTATCCACGCCCTCCAGATTCGGAAGAAGGAGACCTCTCTTTCTCCCCTTAGACACAATCACGCCGTACTCCTTTACATCCAGCTCCTCCGGTGATGCAATTTCTTCTGTTTCCCCCAGAACATCCACACTGTAGACGAGTCTGTCAAGCTCCTCCTCCCTGACAGGTGAAAATCTGGGATCACGGCAGCCGGCGCTTACGGCATTCTCCACAATCTCCTCCGCTATGGAATCTGTCACAGGTGAAATTGTTCCAATGCATCCGCGCAGCCTTCCGTGCAGTTTCAGAGAGACAAATACACCTGCACGCCCGGAACGTAATTCTTCCGGAAGATTCTCCAAAACCGCCGTCTTTCTCCCTGTTTTCACATAAGTCTCCAAGGACTTTCTTGCCAACTTCACATAGGCATCCTCGGATGCTCTCATACTCTCCAGCTTTCGTCTCTGTATCTCTTCATACTGACTGAGAAAATGCCTTTTCTCATCCGTACCTGAAACCTCATATGTACAGATTCCATATCCTACGCCAAACGGACCTTCATAAGACAAACGCCTTACGTTTACAGCTTTTCCATCCAAAGCCCCGGCCATGATGACAAAAGACCGGTGCCCACACTCTGCTGCTTTCTCACAGAACTCCTCCCCGAATTCCAAGAGATCCCCGAAATTTCCGGTTCCCATTACCTGCATGATTCTTTCATCATACTCCGGCCCCTCCTTTTGGTACCCATAAGGACCACTCTCCAAAAGCTTATGGGATAAATCTCCGCTGGCGATCATGACAACATTTCTGTGAAGCGCATCAGCGGCCCGGCTGATATACTGTCCCAGCCGATAATGTGCTTCCAGTGACTGTCCTGACAGTCCAATACGAAGGACCTTACATCTGACGTTCTGTTTCTTCAGAAAATACAGGGGAATCATAGCCCCATGGTCCAGCCTGCTGTCGCGCTCCCCCCTGGTTCCGGCCATAAACCCATCCCTGTCCAGAAGTCTGCACAGATAGCTGCGCAATTCTGAATCATACTCTGCATCCATCCGGATCTCTTTTGCTCTGAACTGTCCGAAATCCCCGGATGCTCCTCTTCCCGGTGAGATATGGAAATAATCCGCATACATGACAGTGTGCGGTGTCGTCACCACAACCGTATCCGGACAGAGCTTCGCCACATGCTGCGCGGCCTTCTCATATGCCGCTGTTGTAGCTGAAATCCCTTTCTCCTGTCCCCTTCCCACCTCCGGAATGATAAGCGGCGGATGGGGAACCATAACAGCACCACGTATTGACATGATATCAACTCCTCTCCCTGCATTCATCACACGATTCACTTCTCATAGTTCTATTATACATCCGGGATGATTCCATGAAAACCATAGATTGGAATCTCCCCTGACTTTTCCCGGATATTCTCTACACCATACTGCGAAATGGCTGCATGATCAGTCCGACCACACGCATAGCAGCCTTTTTCCAGAAAGGGATCTCCTCCACCTGTATATGCTCAGGTACTTCATAGGTATCAGGTCCGGTCACGGTCCTGCAGTCCTTCTCCATCTCCTCCATATATCCGGTCAACTCCTCTGTCAGTTCCCTGCTCTGTACTGCCAGCATCAGCTCAGTATCCACATATGTGCTGCGCAGGTCCATATTATAGGAGCCGATAATAGACATATCCTCATCAATCACCACAGATTTCCCGTGATAAGATACGCCGCCGTCATATTCCAGAATCTGCACACCGGTATTAAATACCTCGTTTTTCCTGTACAGATAATCGCTGGATGCCATAAAATTGTCACCGTTTTCTACAGAATTGATGACCATTCTGCTGTCCGGTACCTGCCCCGCGATCTCTGTCAGTTCTCTCTTCATGTAACCGTTCAGAACCACATACGGAGTATGGATGATCACTCTTTCTTTTGCCTGCTTCATAAGTTCGGAAAGTTCATAAAACAATACCGGCTTCTTCCCATAGATTCCCGTTGGATTTGAAAGAAGAGTCACCTTGTTTGTTTCGCAGGTCATCTCACCGTAATCACAATCCCGGAACAAACCCGGATTTTCCTTTTTCAGTTTTTCATATCTTTTGGTCAGCATGTCAATCATGCTCTTAACCTTATGGTCCTCCCTCAGGTTTTCCTGATCATGAAACAGCCTGCACTCTTTTTTATCCCACATGCGGCTGAAATACGCCTCCACCTGATACAGGGAACTTTCATCCTCTCCCCGCTGCTTTGGATTCGTGTTATATATCAGTACCTCCCTGTCATAACTCATATTTTTATTTGGATAATCGCCGATAAAGTAGTCAAAGGTATTCCTGCCGCCCAGAATATAGGCCATTTCATCCACAATGACGTATTTATCATGCATTCTTCCCTGGGTTTTCCAGGGCATTGCCAGATTCAGTTTATTATATATTTTTATCTCCACATTCGGATGGGAAGAAAGAGCATAAAAAAGCTCATTCCCCTCCAGACGGATGGTACCGCTCACCCCGTCTACCAGAATTTGTATTTTGATTCCCTCCTCTGCCCTGTGATACAGAACAGCCAGCAAGTCCCTTGTGCTCTTTCCATCTCTCATGTCAAATGTGGAAAGTACAATTCGCTCCTTTGCCTGATGAAACAGCCGGATTCTCTCATCCCATGCGCTCTTATTTGTCTCCAGCAGCATCGCTCTGTCCACACCTGTGCGGTCTCTGTAGCACTCTGACACGGAAAAGTTCTTCTTTGTCTCCTCTGACACTTTTTTATAATGGACAAACGGACCCACCGCTCCTGCTACGAGATAGACCAGGAAAAATAGAACTATAAATAACAGCCATCGAATTTTAAACTTTCTCATTTCTATCACCCTTTACTGTTTTTGTAAAGATAACCACATAGGTTATCATAGGGCACCATACTGCTTTCTGCCTGAAAAGTCAAGAACAAAGCCCCCGAAAATCCACAGATATGGATTTCCAGGGGCATGTATACTAACTATTTATTTATGTATTACGCAAATTTACGTTTTGCAGCTTCCACTACATGTCCAACCAGTACAGAAGTAGTTACACTTCCAACACCGCCCGGAACCGGAGTAATAGCATCCACAACAGGCTCTGCTTTCTCAAAGTCAACATCTCCGCAGAGTTTTCCTTCCGCGTTCACATTGATTCCAACATCGATCACTGTCTGTCCTGCACTTAAATAGGTATCGTCGATAACACCTGCGCGTCCTGCAGCAACGATAACGATATCTGCCTCTCTCACTACAGAAGGCATATCCACAGTTCTGGTATGGCAGATAGTAACCGTTGCGTTTTTCTTGATCAGCATCATGGCTGCCGGTTTTCCTACTACCAGGCTTCGGCCTACAACAACTGCCTTTTTACCTGTGCAGTCAATTCCGTAAAAGTCAAGGATTTCCATACAAGCCTGAGGGGTACAGGGCGGGAAACCTACGTTCTTACCTGTAAATACACCTGACATGGAACCATCGGTCATGCAGTCCACATCTTTTGCCGGGTCCAGTGCATTTTCAATAACGGACTGGTTCAGGTGTTTCGGCAGCGGACGGAATAAAAGTACACCATGGATCTTGTCATCTTTATTCACCTTGTCAATCGTTGCCAGAAGTTCTTCCTGGCTTACATCTGCCGGAAGCAGAATTTTCTCGCATGCAACACCAAGTGTTTCACAGCGTTTTGTTGCGCCTCTCTCGTAGGAAATATCACTTTCATTTTCACCTACACGGATTATGCACAGAGTTGGTTTTACACCTTTTTCCTCCAGTGCTGCCACGTCTGCTTTAATTCTCTCGTTTAATGCTGCTGTTACTTCTTTACCCAGTAATCTTTTTGCCATTCTCTATGAATCCTCCTGCATCTTTTTATCCTGCCCTTTGGGCACTCAGGTTACTATTCACAGCCCTGCAAAAAGCGCAGTTCTATGAACAGTAGCACGCTTCGCCATGCACAGTTCTGCCCTTTAGGGTACAAAATGCAATAAATTGCATTTTGGCGCTGGCTAACTCGGGATTTTGCTTCGCAAAACACCTCCCGAGACATTGGCCGTGAATAGTAACCTCTCAGCAACTTATGCCACAGCTTCTGCCACATAAGGTATCAAACAATTATTTCAGTCTGGAAAGCACGCTGTCAAAGGTTTCGTCAGCGATCTTCGTATATTTCTCCAGCATTGCATCTGCTTTTTTATTCAGCTCTTCTGCATAAGCTCTGTCAGCCATGGATTTTGTGTTAATATATACATTCAGGCTGGCACCCTTTAAAGCTGCTTTACAGAAAGCTGCACCAACGCCCGCATCACTGATCGCCAGTGTGGAACCTTTTGCCGCAAATTCCACGATCACTTCAATCGCTTCACAGCACTTCTCCATAATTTCCATCGGTACAGAGCAGGCATCCTTTAAAACGATTTCCATAACTCTTGCTTTCTCAGCCTTCTCTTCCTCTGTTGCACGAGGCATACCATATGCTTTTGACAGGGGCTCAAACACCTCTGCATCTCTCTCGATCAGACGTAAGAAATCCTTCTGCAGGGCGTCACATTTCTTTTTCAGCTCCCACATCTCGTCTTCCACTTCTGCATACTTTTTCTTGCCCACAGTCAGGCTGCCCACCATATTGCCAAGGGCTGTTCCCACAGCGCCAACCAGAGCAGATGCTCCGCCGCCGCCCGGAACCGGTGCTTTTGATGCCAGTACTTCTACAAATTCATTACATGGTACAGTTGAAAATCCCATCTCTCACATACCTCTCTTTCTTTCATTGCCGAATTTCTCCGGCTTTATATAAAATCCCTTTAGGGGATTATTTTGCATGGTCAGTCACATTTACAGACCCATTTTTCACCATGGTGCTCTTATTTACCATAGCTGTCAGAGGACTCTTATAGAGGAAGAACACCAGCAGCGTATTCAGTGCGACCAGAAGCGGTGTCTGAACCAGTCTCTGGGCATACAAAACTACCCACGGCGTTCCGTAGTACATATGAAGTCCCAGACATGTAAATCCAAGAGAACCAACAATTCCATGAACAACAATCACTGCAAGCACATGCCAGATTTCCAGTTTCTTTGTATAAAAATGACGAAACAGACCCGGCAGCACACCAGCCAGAATAGCAGTGACAGAAATCATGGGATTCGGTGCATACCCCTGTAGGATCGCCCCAAGGAAATCAGATAAAAAGCCGCAGATTCCCCCTACCAAAGGGCCAAACCAAAAGCCGCAGAGATATACAGGCGTCTGACCTACGGTGAGCCGAATACTGGTACCGATAGGGATTGCGACCAGCCTGGTCAGAATGATACTCATTGCTACCAGAACACCCGTAAATGCCAAAACTTTTACATTATTCACTTTTTTCATCAGATATAAATCCTCCTTCATCTGTTGTCTCCCAGGGACAGCATAACTGTCCCTTCTCGTTATGTACTTATGGCATAGTAGTTTACTACACCAAAGAGAAGAATTCATATCTGCCTTTAATGTAGTAGCGGACGCAATATTACATCGTGGAGCCTTTGGCTGCCTTCGTTCATGGACAACTTCCCATCCCATGACACTTAACGCGTAATACCTACTCTACTATAACAATCTTTTTTAAGACAACTTTTTTTCTAATGCTTTCATCATGTTGATACTGATATCGCCCACAACCGCCAAATCCTCCGCGGCAAATGTGACAGCAAAATTATCAGAAAACAATATCTGTGCGGAAGGCTGAAATTCGTCATCCCCTTCCCACAAGATAAACTTTACATGCAGATTGTCCATAAATTCCAGTTTATAGGAACAGTCTCCCTCTGCACATTTTTCTGCTCCCAAATGTTCCATAATCTTACGGAACACAGAAAGCTTATTTCCATAGCCAAATGCCAGCCGAAACAGACATCTGCCCTGGAACTGTCTGAAGTAAACCTCACCCCAGGGAACATCATGATAGGTAAGAAATTTCCCTGATGCAGGTGCTGCGCTTCTCTCTGTCAAAAAGCGGACAATGAGAATCTTGGCATTCATGGCGTCCTCCAGCGGATATACCCCAATGGAATCCTCCACGTGATGAATTTCATAATCCGGAAAAGACACCTGGTAGGTACTTCCCATCAGTTTCACGGTAAAAAGCCCTTTTTCCTCATCGTAAGGAATACCGGTTCGCCCGCTGATTTCTTTCGGGTCCATCTCTCTGTATGCGTTCAGATAATGTTCATAAGGACGCTGCTCTTTACTGTCCTTTGCGTATTCAAAATTCATCTCTTCACCTCAGTCAGTCTATTTATTCGCTGCAGTAACGGATCCGCCAAGCGTACCTTCTACTGCTCTGTTACAGACGGAAACAGGGACGTATCCGTATGTGGTATAAAACAACATGCTACAAACTCATCCATATAACTCGGTACAGTGGAAAGTTCCAGGTACGTCATATTGGACGCGATCTCATAACATTTCTGCTCTGCTTCCTTTGACAGAAGCATGGTATATGCGCCGGACAAAGAAGAATTTCCAATGTAATGGAATTTCTCCAGAGGAATATCCGGAAACATACCGATTCTCACGGCATTTTTCATATTGATGCCGCTGCCGATTCCACCGGCTACATAAACATCGTCAATCATGGAGATATCAAAGTCAAGAGAGACAAGCATGGTACGGATGGCTGAGAAGATAGCACCTTTTGCCCGTATAAAGTTATCAATATCCACCTCATTGATCTCCACTTCCTTGACAGTGCCCGACTCTTCCTCGAATGCGAGCACATAGCTGCCCATGCCATACTCATCATGGCGGACACGTTTTCCTTCCCGGACAAACTTTCCTTTCGGATTGATAATACCGGTTCGGAACAATTCGCTGATCACATCAATGATACCGGAACCACACAGACCGATGGGTTTCTCACCCTCATCTCCGATAATAGAGTAGCTGGGCTCCATCGTTTCCGCATCAATGGTACATGCCTCGATCGCGCCGTCCGTCGCACGCATACCGCAGCTGATATCCCCGCCTTCAAAAGCAGGTCCCGCAGAGCAGGCGCAGCTCATCATAAAATCAGAATTGCCGAATACAAGCTCGCCGTTGGTACCCAGATCAATAAACAGAGAAAATTCAGGACGATTCCACAGCATACTTACCAAAGTACCTGCTGTGATATCTCCGCCCACATAACTGCCGATATTCGGTGCCAGTATAATATGGGCATCCGGATTTACTCTGATTCCGATATCAGAAGCAAACAGTGAATTTGTTTTATAAAAGGTAGGAATATATGGTTCCATACGGATTGGATCACCATTCATTCCTGTCAGCAGATGGTTCATGGTAGTGTTGGATGCAATGCACATACGGTATATGTGCAGGGGGCTGAATCCACAGGAGCGGCACATCTGCTCAATCATAGGATTGATCGTCTCATTCACCACTGCATCCTGCAGCTTCTCGCTTCCGCCCGGTTTCATAGACTCGATAATACGGTTGATAACATCCGCGCCATAGCGAATCTGACCGTTTCCGGCTGAAGCTTTCCCAAGGATCTCACCTGTCTGCATATTGACCAGCAGTGCAGATACCGTGGTTGTACCGATATCAATAGCCAAACCGCCGATTACTACTTTTTCATCTCTGCCGTAAACGTCATACACAAAAATATCATTTGCTGTCCTGCGCACAATACACTGTACATCAAAATGATTTTCACGGAAAACAACGGAAATCTTCCGCAGTGCAGAATAAGGCAGACGCACTCTTTTTACACCGGTTTCCCTTTTGATCGCACGCATCAGACGTTCATTGTCCGGCATGGTATCGTCCAGAGTCGGTTCATCCATAGTCACATGGATAATATCCAGACTGTTTTTCAAGGTAATTCCTGCTGCTTCCACATCGGATTTTGCCTGATCAAATATGGCAATCTCCTCTTTGGAACTCAAATCTGCGACTTTCATCCGGCTCCTGTAAGCGGATGCAATGTCGGGTACCTGTACCTCCACATCACCTGTCAGCTTGCTCACACATGCCAGTCTCCAACCTTCTGCATACTCTTCATCGGAGATGTGACGGGTCTTTGGAGAATTCATTTCACCTGCCACCAGCTTCACCTTGCATTTACCACAGGAAGCATTGCCGGAACAGGGGGCATCGATAGCCACATTCGTTTTTCTCGCTACTTCTAAAAGGATTTCTCCTTCCTGGGCGAAAGTTGTGACGTCTTCGCCGTTTTCAAATTTAAAAGTCACTTTGAACATAGGAATTTAGCCTTTCTGTATATTTTTATCTGCGCCGGCGATAAAAATATCCCCGGCGCTTTTTATTACACGACTCTGCCTGTGATTAGATCTCCAGGTAAGAGTCAGCGTATAATGTGTTGTTTTTGAAAACATCACAGGATTTAATTGTTTCCATCAGTCTTAAATCACATGGATTTACGATTGCGGAAGTTAAGCCCTGCATCATGCACATTGCAACCATTGCGGAATCCATAATCGGACGAATATGTTTCGGCATACCGTTGGAGTTATTGGACAGACCACCTGTGGAATTCAGGCCCATATCGCTGAACATTTTGATTGCTTCCAGAACTTCCATCTGTTTGTCCTGCATTCCCTTAACAACCAGGAATAACGGGTCAAACCACAGATCTGTAGGCTCCATACCCAGCATCATACCTCTTTCCAGCATGTTCTGGCAGTGCATCATACGCTCATCATTGTCTGCTGCAATACCTTCTGCAGAGCAAAGAGCGATTACGATAGCGTCATTTGCTGCAGCCAGATCGATATTCTCGATTCTTCCGCCTGCATCAGCAGAGTTTACAATCGGTTTTCCTTTGCTTCTGTTGTATACGGAGATACCTGCCTCGATTGCTTTTTTGTTGGCAGTATCCAGTGCCAGAGGAACATTGTCGAAGTTGGACTGGATCAGCTGAACAGCCCATTTCATTAAATCTTCTCCATCATTCTCTGCCGGTCCGATATTAACGTCCAGATAAGTTGCACCTGCATCCAGCTGCTCTTTTGCACGTTTTAAGATTGGTTCCGGATCACGCTCTGCCATCGCTTTGCGGATAGACGGGGAAATACAGTGAATTCTCTCACCAATTGTAACAAACTTTGCCATAATAGTTCTCCTTTTAAATTATTCATTTTGGCCGAACAGAGAAGATACCTAAAAAGCATCCTCCCTGCCAGCCTGTCTTTCCTCTTTTATGCAGTCAGGTCTTTTAAGAATTTAACTAACTGTACTGCTTCCAACGGGGCAACAATAACTTCCCAACCCGGAAGTTTTGCTTCGATATCGCCCTTTAATACGGCAACTTTACCCGGAATAACCAGTTTTCTGCATTTTACTTTATCTTCAACATTCTCCTGAATGTATTTAGATACAGAAGTGGAAGATAATTTACCTGCAGCCCATGCAGTCAGTACGGAAAGTCCGCCTGCATCACTGATGATCAGGTTACACGGTACACCGGAACGCTCCAGCTCTCCGGATACCACGAAATATGTAAGAGCAAAGTCTACGGTTGTCAGACACAGAGAATTCTCATCTGCACCATTTAATGCATAAATACCCGGTTCCACTTTCATTGGTTTCTGCGGGTCTGTGAATACGTTCTGTCTCAGACCAAATAACGGCAGAGCTTCTGCATAATCAAGCTGCTCCATAACCACAATGGAACCATATTTCATTGTGAACAGGGAAGCCAGTGCCTGCTGCATATTTCTGTCGCCATGTGCCAGAACTGCCAGATTTACCAGTGTCGGATAACCGAAAGTTCTGTCCTGATCTTTTAAAGCTGCACGGCGAATCTGTACTGCGTTGCCGTAAGCTTCTTTTACGGATTTTGTTCCAACATCCAGAATCAGGTTCTTGTTGCCTGCTTTTTCCAGAGCTGCAACTGTATCATATAATTCATTTAAGTCTGCACCTGTAACGCCAAGTACAACACCTGCCTCTGTTGCAACTGCGCTCATCTCAGCGTAGTTGGAGGCATCTGCACCGTTTAATACCGGTTTGCCGTCTTTGCATACAGCCAGAGCTGCTTTAGCAGCTTCTACATCTTTACAGCCCAGAACCAGAGTTCTGCCAAGAGCTGCTGCTTTCTTTACGATTTCAACGTATCTGTCTTTGTCAGCGCCGTCTTCGTAGTTCACGTAAATCATTTCAACGAACATTCTCTCGCTGATACGTTCGTAGTCTACCTTCGGAATTGCTGCCAGTTTCGCGTCGATTGCTGCATCATCCATGCATGTGCACAGTGAAACCGCATATCTTGTTTTGCTGACGAATGTTTTCTCATGTCTGAATAAAACAGTCTCGCCGCCTAAAGTAAATTCATTGTCACCGCTTCCGACTTTGATGGTCTTCATCGGCGGAGCTGTTGCCTCAGATAACTGAGCCAGAGCATCCTCAGACATATGCGGGCATTTGGAAATTTCCAGAGCACCCTGAGCCACTTTCATGGAGAAAGCCATACATGTTGGGCAGCCGCACTCTTTACAGTTCTTTTTTGGTGTCAGTTTAAAAATTTGAATACCTGATAATCCCATTTGTTTTTATCCTCCTGTTCTACGATTACACTAATTCTTTAATCATTTTTGAGATTGTTGCAACAGATTTGGGATGTCTCAGAATGACAGCGTCAGAACCGGAAGCTAAAACTGCTGCTGCTGTCTGTACTTCCATACTGATACCTCTCTCTTCCAGCGGTCCCCATTCCGGCATATCTTCCTCAGAAGCCATGGCCTCTTTTACTCCCCATGTCTCATCGGCAACTGGAGTGATGATAGGCATCTGTAACATGTTATCATTCTGGGAAAGAGCTGCACCTTTAATACGGTCCATTGTGGATACCACGTACTCAAAACCATAGCCTACTGCTGCAGAACCAACGTTCATTACGATATCCTGAGCTTTTACGCCTAACTGGGTTGTAACAACGTTAAGCTGTTTTGCCAGGTTGATATCTACTGCGGATTCTGCTCCAACCTTCTGGTTGTATGCAAGGCCTGCTGCTGCACCAACTGCTTTGTAATCTTCTTCTCTTGCAGAAAGGACTAAAACGTTCTTGCCCTGAAGTGCTTCTGCCACTTTCGGCAGTAATTCAGAATCTTTTTCCACATTCTTGCAACCTTCAACAACTAAAGGACAGGAAACAGCTTCGCCGACTTCTTTGACAACTGCGATCAGTTCTTCAATAGATTTGTCTGCGCCGTTTGGATCCCCGCCTTCCAGACGTAAGCATACGAAGTCCGCACCTTCCATTGCTTCCGCTTTTTTTGCGATCTCGGCCATTGTGGCAGCACCTGCATAATATTCCTGGATTCCCGGAACGTTGATAAGTCCCATATCGGAAATTTCCACGCCTACTTTTGGTGCATTTTCCGTGGGAGCATCAAATGTATAGAAAGGAAATGTGCATTCCCCTCCTAATTTGATCGCTTTGTCCCCGCAGCCAATTTCAACTGTGTTAATGTTTGCATTGAATTTCTGTGGTTTTTGATTAAACGGCATTTCTCATTAGCCTCCTTAATATATTTTTTATAAACGGTGAATACGGTAAAACGCGCATTCACCGTTTACATGATACTACAATTAAGCGATTTTGTCTTCCAAAATCTTACATCATCGGATCCAGACCAAGAGCCGGATGTCCTTTTTCTGTTAAGAATGCAACTAATTCTTCCGGATCTGTTGCGATGGTCTCATCACCAACCATGTCTGTGAAGTTGTCGATACCGTATAATTCTTTTG